>JBBSKR010000001.1:0-99431 GCA_038256135.1 Flavobacteriales bacterium
AAAACATAAAAAAGAAGTTAGTTTCGATGGGGTTATTAATTCCGAAGTAAGAAAAAATTATTGTTGCATGGATAGATTTATCAAAGAACTACCCGATATATATAAGGAAACGATAGAGTTGGTTTATGTAGAGGGTAAAAAGCAATTGGATGTGGCCCATATTTTAGGTATCAGCCTTTACAATGTTAAAGCTAGAATAAGAAGGGGAAAGTCAATTTTAAAAGAAAGATTTAATACGTGCTGTAAATATCAATTTAACAGGAATGGGAAATTGGTAGGCGAGTCAGATTGTTCTTATTGCGATTAATTAAAACCAAAGGGTTAAAAGTATAAATACTAAAATTTTATAAAGTTTACGATTTCATTGAATGATAACTGATTTATATTTCAGATGATATTTCTATCTTGTTTATGTCAATTCAGTTATTTTTGAACTCGGTTACAACCTAAGATTTTATGAGCGAAACTAGACACAACTGGACCAAAGAAGAAATCCTTGATATTTACAACAAACCGTTGATGGAGCTGCTCTATGATGCTGCTTCTATCCATAGGAAAAATCATGATCCCAATACGGTTCAAGTTTCCACATTACTATCCATTAAAACCGGTGGTTGTCCGGAAGATTGCGGCTATTGTCCACAAGCAGCCCGATATCATACGGATATCGAGGGGAACGACCTTATGAAAGTATCCCAGGTAAAGGCTCAGGCACTTCGTGCTAAAGCTTCAGGAAGTTCAAGGGTATGTATGGGTGCGGCATGGAGAAATGTAAAGGACGGGCCTGAATTTGATCAGGTTCTGGAAATGGTACGTACCATCAATAAGTTGGACATGGAGGTATGTTGTACCCTGGGTATGATTACCGAAAACCAGGCAAAACGTTTGGCAGAGGCCGGACTTTACGCCTACAACCATAATTTAGATACTTCTGAGGATTATTATAAGGACGTTATTTCTACGCGAGCATTTAAAGATCGTTTGAACACCATTGAAAACGTTCGCAAAAGTAATGTGACCGTTTGTAGTGGTGGAATCATTGGAATGGGAGAAGCTTTGGAAGATCGTGCCGGAATGTTAGTGGCCTTAACATCGTTGAACCCTCAACCGGAATCCGTTCCCATCAATGCCCTTGTTGCCGTTGAAGGCACCCCGATGGAGGATATAGAACCTATATCCATTTGGGAAATGATACGTATGGTCGCTACCACAAGAATCGTAATGCCAGAGACACAGGTACGCCTATCAGCTGGTCGTACTAAAATGAGTAGGGAGGGGCAGGCCATGTGTTTCTTTGCCGGAGCAAATTCTATTTTTGCCGGAGATAAGTTATTGACCACTCCCAATCCAAATGTAGATGAGGACATGGAGATGTTCAAATTATTGGGACTGAATCCACAAAAGCCATTTACCAAGGTCTCACAACCAAAAACCGTAGAGGCATCAGATTCAAAAGTGCAGTCCTTAAGCGAAAAACCTAAATGGTCGCGACCAGGGCATACTATAGAACGAAACGAATCGGCAAAACAAAAGGCCAAAATTGCCGATTAACTTACATTAATAAAAATTTAAGTAATTAGTTTCTTGACGTTAATTACCTTTGGGTTCCCTAAAAATCATGCGTCATTGAATTTATCAGAAATTCCAAGGGTAAATCAAATTACCAAGGAAGACTTTTTGAACAATTACTTTAAGCCTCAAAAACCTGTTGTTATACAAGGGGCTATTGAAGATTGGCCCGCTTTTGAAAAGTGGGATTTGGCCTATATGAAAAGGGTTGCGGGAGATATAACAGTTCCTCTTTACGATAACCGACCGGTACAACATAAAGATGGTTTTAATGAGCCGCATGCCAAAATGAAAATGGCCGATTATGTTGATCTATTGAAACGGGAGCCCACCAAGTATCGCATCTTTCTCTGGAATATTTTAAAGGAAGTGCCTGAGTTGCAAAAAGATTATTCCTATCCTGATTTTGGTTTACGATTAATTAGAGGACTGCCGATGTTGTTCTTTGGCGGAACAGATTCATATACTTTTATGCATTATGATATTGATTTGGCCAATATTTTCCACTTTCACTTTGCGGGTGAAAAGGAAGTGATTCTTTTTCCACAATCGGAAACTAAAAATCTCTACAAAGTACCCCATTCGTTAATCACTAATGAAAGCATTGATTTTTCTGATCCCGATTATGAAAAATGGCCGGCATTAAAGAAGGCTTCAGGTTTTAAAACTACACTTTCCCACGGCGAGGTTTTGTATATGCCCGAGGGGTATTGGCATTATATGAAGTACGGATCCCCTGGTTTTTCAATGAGTTTAAGGGCCATAACCCGTAGTCCTAAAAACCTGTCAAAGGCTTTCTACAATGTGCTGATTATGCGTTATTATGATCTTTTAATGCGAAAGTTAAAGGGCCAAAAATGGATTGATTGGAAGAACGATCAGTCTATTATAAGAACAAATATGACCGATTAAAATAATTATTAAATACTTTTACAAAAAATTATCGCTACTATGAGAACTGGATTATTATTTTTATTGACATTAGCTTCTTTAAGCCTTTCTGCGCAACAATCATTTTTCGGGAAAGGTGATCAAAAATTTCAGATTGGTGCCAGTTTTCAAGAAAATGGTTCTGGGATAACTTCAAGTTTTGACCAAGGCATAGGGGAAAATATTTCCATTGGTGTTCAAGGAACCTATGTATTAGGAGTAAATAATGACTTAAATGCCGATTTTGGTGATCGTTTTGATCTGAGGGGAAGGTTCAACGCCAATTTGGGAAATGTGCTCAATTTTGACGAACGATTTGATATTTATCCAGGGTTGCATCTAGGGCTCAAAAATTTTGGAGGCCATCTAGGTGCCAGATATTTCTTTTCTAGTGGTTTCGGTCTTTTTACAGAAGCAAGTATTCCTATTGCAAAATACGATAACGATGCATTGACACCCGCTCAAGAATTGAACAATCAATTTATTTTTGTTATTGGGGCTAGCTTCAATCTTTAGATTTAATTTGAACAAGTTCTAATACCTTCTGATATACCAAATTAGATTCCCAGCCTCTATAAAGAAGATAATCGGCCAGTTTTTTCTTCCTTTTTTGAATATTGGGTTCAGGCAATTGTTGCAGCCTTTTTTTGGCCAAAGCATCTAAGGTCTCTAAATACTCTTGAGGATCAATCTCCTTTAAGGCAGTATTTATGTTGTATTTGGAAATATCACGGTATTTCAGTTCGTTGACTATCCTATTTTTACCCCATTTTTTTATTTTGAATTTGCCCCTTGCGAAACTTTTGGCAAAACGTTCTTCATTCAGAAATTTATCTTCAATGAGCTGACCTACAATTTGGTCGATAGCCATAGGGATCATTCCCATCTCCTTCAATTTGGTAATTACCTCTTTGTGGCAGCGATCTTGATAGGCACAATAGTTTTCAATCTTTTTTGTTGCTTCATTAAGGGTGTAAGATTCTGATTTTTTAAGTGTCAAAAGTTTGAATGGTTTTGAGAGGTATTTTTTTTAGATTATTAAAATTACAACAACTAAAGTTATACATAGATTTATGGGGACTTATAGATCCAGATACATTTTTTCATTAGTCCGGTTATTCTATAATAGATCCATACGGTATCAAAAATAACAACAAACAAAAAAAGCGGCCCCGTTAGGAGGCCGCTTTTTTAAATCTGTTTACTTTTCAACAGAAACTGATATAAAATCAGGGTAGTAAAAGGAGCTATTTTAAATACACATTAATGCTTTTCAAAATAGGCTTTTACTAATAAATGGTTTTACCGTCTTTATTCTCAAAACGGTATTCAAGATACGTGTATGCATCCCTTGGTTGTATTTTGATCCATCGCTTATGTTCCAAGAACCATTTGGTTCTCATGGATGGAAATCCTTTTGTGATGAAGGCAGCAATGAACGGGTGTATATTTAGTGTTATACTGTTGTCTTTTGCAGGGCCTTTTAAAAGACGCTCAAGATCCACGTTTATTTTATCTATCAGCACTATGGGAGCTTCTACTTCTTGCCCACTGTTATTTGGGTTCTCCTCAGTAGTCTTGATATTCATCTCGGGTCTAACACGCTGCCTGGTAATTTGAATAAGACCAAATTTACTCGGTGGTAGAATTTAAATACTTACACTCATCAAGTATAGGCAAAAGGTAATCAAGCGGTGATTTTGACATAGTCTACTTCTTTTAAGATTTTAGGTCCGATATGAGGAATTAGTCCATTTATTGTTACTATGTCTATAGCATTTGCTTTAAAAAGCTGCTCTAAGAAATGACATAAACCCATAACATTTTCAAAGGTCTCACAGTTGTTTCGAAAGGATACCAAAAAATCAATGTCACTGTTTGTATGTTGCGAGTAGGAGCCGACCAAGCCTAAAGTTGCAGTCCTAAGCTTTCTACTTGCTCTTTTTGGGAATACTATTTTTATTTTATGATTTCTTTCGTCAACATGTATGGTAATTTTTTTGTAAATAATTCGTTTTAATTCAACTACTTTTAAGGAGTTACATGAATTAAACAAAGTTCTTGATGCTGAATTACTTGAAGCTGGCTATTACTGTACGGCAACGATTTCTTATCGCGGAAGGGTTGTTTCAGTAGGAAGCGGTGTTGGATCTAGTATAAAGAGTGCCTGCGATATGGCGTACGCTAATGCGGTTAGAAATATGCAATCGTACTTATTTGATCATATTTTTTTAAAGACCATCCGTTGTGATGGTCTTTTTTAAATGTTACTAAATAAATTTAGAATGAATAAAGCTAACTTTTTTACTATACTTTTATTTTTATATTTTTCCAGTTATGGTCAAAATATAAATAAAGTAGAAGTTTATTATTCCTATTTGTTGGATTTTTCAAATGCCCCTGAATACAAAATTAATAGCCGATTGATAGCGGATGCTCAAAGTTCAATTTTTGAAATGGATCATATTGGTAAATTGGAAACAGAATTTACTATTACAAATGAAACAGAGAATAATGAGTTTTCTAATAATACAAATATAGTTGTTCCTTCGGAGGAAAATGAATACGTCTACAAAAACTTTATAGAAAATGTAGTTAATTACTCAGATGTTATTTCGTTTAAAGAATTCTTTATTCTGGAACAAATCCCTAAATTGAATTGGTCGTTAACTCAAGAAAAAAAGGCACTACTTGGATATGAATGTTTCAAAGCCACTACATTATTTCGTGGCAGAAAGTACGAGGCCTTCTATACAACGGATATAGCAATCAGTAATGGGCCATGGCTTTTCCACGGTCTACCAGGATTAATTTTAGAAATTAACTGCATTGAAGCGAACGACCTTAAATTTAAAATTCAAGCGTATAGTATAAAGCAATTGAAGGTTGATAATTTTGAAATAGATAATCCATATCAAAAGAAAGGCAAAATTTCATGGGATGATTTTTTGGGATTGTACCAAAAAAAATATGATCAGACAATTAGAGATAATATGACACCGAACGGCCCTGGTTATAGTTTAGTAAAAAAGAGCATAATGACTTACATTGAAGATTGAAATATTCTTTATTGATTAAGAATAATCACACCTTGAGATTAGAATGCATATTATTATTTTCAACCTTTTTATTTGCGCAGAATATTTTATTTGCGCAAGATATTACAGGGACTGTTAGTGGCGAAGAATTACAGCCCATATCGGGTGTTGCAGTAGTTCTCAAAGATATTTCTAAAAAGAACAAAACTGTATCTTATACTTTTACGAACAACGAAGGTAATTTTGTATTAGCTGCTCCCGATAATATAGACTTATATGTAGTTGAGTTTAGTCTTTTAGGGTTTTCAAAAACAGAGGTTGATTTAAAGAGAGATGTTTTTTTTTACAGGGTGATAATGAAAACTGAACCTATTGCGTTAAAAGAGGTATTCGTGAATGCGAATATTGACAAGCTAGAACGAAAAAAGGATACTACCCTATTCAACCTCTCTAAATTGGTTGACGGCTTTGAACTTGTTATTGAAGATTTGTTAAAGAAATTACCAGGAATCGAAATCGACAATACTGGTTTGATTCGATTTGAAGGTGAACCTGTAAGTCATGTGCTACTGGACTCTGAAAACATATTCAATAATGGTTCTTATGTTACTGGAACTAAAAATATTAGTGCAAAAGTGATTGAGGGAGTTGAAGCGATAAAAAATTACACAGAGAATGCAGTTTTAAGAGGTTTTAAAAAAAATAGCCAAATTGCTTTAAACATTAAACTAAAAGAGAATGAGGGAGATTTTTCGGGAACTATAGACGCTGGGGTTGGATTTGAAGAAAGATATGATGCAACTGCGCATGGGCTATGGATATCTAAAATGCTGAAAAGTTTTAGTTATATTAATACCAATAATATAGGTAAGGTTCAGGGTGATTTAGAAAGGGCTTTGCAAAATGATTTTTTAGAATTTAATACAAATAAAATCCCTATTCCTACATCGATTGTTGAGCTGAGTTCAATTAATTCTATGCTTCCCATAGAAAGAACTAGGATTAATAAGAACACCTACTTCAATTCAAATAATATTATTAAACCAACAACAAAAAGCTCACTTGCTATTAACTTAACGGTAAACAGGGATAATGTAATACAAGAAACTAGCTCAGTAACCAACTATCAGCCATTATTAGGGATAACTGACATTAAGGAACGCAATGTGAATATATTAAGTCCTAGGGAAGGTGTAGCAAAAATTAAATTTGTAACACAGCCCAATATTAACAGTCGTCTTTCCTTAGATACTGAAATTGAATCTAAAAGAGTTGAAAATCCTAATAGAATAACATTAAATAATACTATTCAATCTTTAGATAGTAAGGTTAGGCAAAGCCTTTATTTTAACAGACTTACCTATACTACAAAGGTTAGTAAACGATGGGTGTTTAATTCTCTTTTGAGTATACAAAATATCACTAGTGACCAATCATTTGAACAAAATGATAGCAATACCTCCGGATTCTCAACTCAGGGTTTGGAAACTTCTGCACAATCCGCTAGAAGTACTAATAATCTAATTTTTAACTCTGAAAAATTAAATATTGATTTTATTTTTGGATATGAGAATAGAAAAAACCAGTTGCAGTCTGCTCTTTTAACAGATTCATTGAGTAGTATAAATTTTTCTAAATACAACATGAATGAATTTTTTTTAGGAGGAAAAATCGGTTTTGATGTGAATAAACTAAGGGTATCTGGAGCATTTAAATTGTCTCGTATTAACCAAAGCCTTCTGGCAATTAATTTATTAAAGAATAGTGGATTTATTTTTAATCCACTATTAGAATTAAGGTATAAACTTAATTCTAATTCATGGCTTGATTTTTCAATTAGGCGCCAATTAGAATTGATAGAGGAGAAAAACTTATTTGATAATTTTATACAACATTCCAATAGAACCTTTTCAAGGAATATTACCTCATTAACGCCCGTTAAGCCAATTAAAAGTACGCTACAGTATGCTCTGAATAATCAATTCTCTTCATTTACGTTTAATGCCATGCTTAGCATGGAGAAGAGAAAATATAACTTTGTCCCTTCTACAGTTTTTAATGGAACAAATAACTTTATTACCTATACGCTTTTGGAGTCCCCATTGGATAATTATACGTTCAGCACAGCTGCAAGTAAATATTTAGAATTCATCAAATCAAATCTAAAAGTAAGATTTATTTCAAATTTGTTCAATTTTCAGAATATAGTAAATAATTCTGATTTAAGGGACAACAATACTATAGCCAATAATCTTGCAATTACTTTAAAAACAGGATTTTTAAAGAAAATAAATTTTCAAAATAGTGTTGAAATTGGCGGCAATCAATTTCGCAATAATAGTATTGAATTCCAAAATCAATCATGGAGCAATTCATTTGAGGCATTTTATACTTCAAAACAGTTTAAACTTTCAACAGCGGTAAATTATATAGAGCCAAGCAATTCAAATCTAGACGGGATTTTTTTTATTGATGCATTCGCGAAGTACACCAACAAAAAGGGTAATATAGATTACATGATTAATTGGAACAATACCAATTTCTCCAATTCCTTAATTAGTGAAAGGTTCATCAATGATATTTCTGAAACAGTTACCCAGACCAAAATACAGGATCCATATCTTATTTTTAGAATTCAGTTTAAATTATAGTATTAAAAAATAAGGAATTTATTGTGTAGCCTTTCCTAAAAACGGGGAAGGCTACGATTGCCCTAAACAAGAAAAGCGACTCCCGTTTCCGAAAGTCGCTTTAAATTGTTAATAGCCATTATGGCTTATTAATAAATGATTTTACCGTCTTTATTCTCAAATCGGTATTCAAGATACGTGTATGCATCCCTTGGTTGTATTTTAATCCATCGCTTATGTTCCAAGAACCATTTGGTTCTCATGGACGGAAATCCTTTGGTAATAAATGCCGCAATGAAAGGATGTATATTTAGTGTTATACTGTTGTCCTTTGCTGGTCCTTTAAGGAGTTTTTCAAGATCTACCGTAATTTTGTCTATTAAAACAATAGGTGCTTCAACCTCTTTCCCTGCATTATTAGGGTCCTCTTCGGTTGTTTTAATATTCATTTCAGGACGTACCCTTTGACGGGTAATCTGAATTAAACCAAATTTACTAGGAGGTAATATTTTGTGTTTGGCACGATCATCTTTCATCTCATCCCTAAGATGCTCAAAAAGTTTCTTTCTATGCTGCGATTTCACCATGTCGATAAAATCCACAACAATAATACCTCCCATATCTCGCAGGCGCAATTGCCTTGCAATTTCTGAGGCGGCCAATAGATTTACCTCTAAAGCGGTATCTTCTTGGTTTTTGGCTTTATTAGATCTGTTGCCACTGTTTACGTCGATCACATGAAGTGCTTCGGTATGCTCTATAATTAAATAGGCACCTTTGCTCATGGTTGCCGTACGGCCAAAAGACGTTTTAATCTGTCTTTCTATACCAAATTTTTCAAAAATAGGTACATTGGTGTTATAGTGCTTCACGATATTTTCCTTGTCTGGGGCAATTTCGGCCACATAGTCTTTAATTTCACTATATAAGGTGGCATCATCTACATGTATTCCAGTATAACTATCATTAAATACATCCCTTAAAATAGAGGATGCCCTTTTTAGTTCTACAAATACTTTTGAAGGTGTTTGAGCACGATATAATTTTTTGCACATTGCTGTCCATTTGTTCAGCAAGTTTTCTAGATCTTTGTCCAGTTCCGCTACTTTTTGCCCCTCTGCAACCGTTCTAATAATTACACCGAATCCTTTAGGTTTGATGCTCTTAACGAGTCTTTTCAACCTGTCTTTCTCTTCTTTGCTCGCTATCTTTTGAGAAACGGATACACGGTCGGAGAAAGGAACCATGACCAAATAACGACCGGCTATCGATAGCTCAGAACTTATTCTTGGTCCTTTAGTGGATATGGGTTCTTTGACAATTTGAACCAATAAGGATTGGTTGGCCTTAATGACATCGGTTATTACACCATTTTTGTCAATATCGGTTTCGAACGGGAAATTTTTTAAGGAATAATCCTTTAATTGTCCAGAGCTCACTTGTTTGATGAACTTAAGCATCGAAGATAGTTGTGGACCAAGGTCGTGGTAATGCAAGAATGCATCTTTTTCGTACCCTACGTTAACAAACGCAGCGTTTAGACCTGTTACCGGTTTTCTGATTTTGGCCAAGAAAATATCGCCAACAGAAAAGTCGTTACTGTTTTCTTCTTTATGCAGTTCAGTGAGTTGGCCGTCCTTCAACAAGGCAAAGTCAACGGCTTGGGAACTAGATCTTACGATTAATTCTCTATTCACCTGAATATATTTTTAGTTGTCCCAACTATTTCAATGGGACGAACTGATTAAACAATACCTTAAACAAATACTGATGTATTTGTCGAAATCCACTATTGGGATCTCTATGTCAATGAACGTAAAAAGAAAAAGTAGTTAAAAACTACTTTTTCTTGTGTCGGTTAGCTCTTCTACGTTTTTTGCGCTTGTGAGTAGCTACCTTATGTCTCTTTCTTTTTTTACCACTGGGCATAAAGTTCTTTTTTAAGTTTAATTATTTTACGTGTACGTTGCTCTTTACTCCTTCTACAAAAACCTTGGCAGGTTTGAATGCCGGAATGTTGTGGGCGGGTATTTTAATAGTTGTGTTTTTGGAAATATTTCTACCGGTCTTTTCTGCTCTAGTTTTGATAATAAAACTTCCAAAACCTCTAAGGTAAACGTTATCACCGCTCTCCAACGATATTTTTACCTCTTCCATAAAGGATTCAACTGTAGCTTGTACGTCTCCTTTTTCAATTCCCAGTTTATCTGAGATTTTCGATACAATTTCGGCTTTCGTCATCTTTAAATATTAGATTTTCTGTATGTTTTTTCGGGTTGCAAATATATAAATTAAATTCAATCTTTCTTGCTAATAGGTTAATTTTAAGTATATAAACTAATACTTTTATCGCTTAGTATTGAAGAGCATGTCGTTTTCAGGTAAAATGTTAAAATGGTACTACGAAAATAAACGTTCGTTACCATGGCGCGAAACTATAGATCCCTATAAAATTTGGTTATCGGAAATTATTCTGCAACAGACCCGTGTGGCCCAAGGCACGCCTTATTTTTTAAAGTTTGTTCAAACTTTTCCAACGGTCGAAAATTTGGCCAATGCAAAGGAGGAGGAAGTTTTGAAGCTATGGCAAGGACTTGGATATTATTCCAGGGCTAGAAATTTACATGCAACGGCTAAAATGATAGTAAGTAATTATGACAGCATATTTCCAGATAATTATAAGGAGCTATTAAAATTAAAGGGCGTGGGAGACTATACCGCAAGTGCAATATCTTCCATTTGTTTTGATGAGCCTCAGGCTGTTGTCGATGGAAATGTTTATCGGGTGCTTGCCCGGTATTTTGGTATTGATACGCCAATTAACAGCAACGAAGGTATTAAGTACTTCAAGGCTTTGGCGCAAAAAGTAATGGATGCTAAGGAAATTAGGAACTACAACCAAGGCATTATGGAATTTGGGGCACTTCAATGTACCCCAAAAAATCCCTATTGTTTGCATTGCCCATTGAACGAAAGTTGTGTAGCGTTACAAAAGGGAATCATTGATCAATTACCAGTAAAAATCAATAAAACCAAGGTTAGAAAACGGTATTTTAATTATTTGGTTCCTATTTACAGAGATGCGGAAGGCAATCAGTATACTAGTCTTCAACAAAGAAAGGGAAAAGGGATTTGGCAAAACTTATGGGAGTTTCCGTTGTTGGAGTCCAAATCCGATTTGGATTATGAAACAATTTTGGGCGCATATCAAGAAATATTAAGTGAAATCAAGTCAGGTGAAATTACAGTATACAATGAAACGCCTATAACCCATAAATTATCACATCAACATCTACATACTAAGTTTTGGATTTTGAATACAAAAGATGAAATTTATAATAAAATAAAATGTGAAACCGTTAAGGATTATCCTGTCCCAATTTTAATAGCTGATTTTATTAAAGCATTTAAATTTTAGTACTTTTGAATATTATACATTTAAATTATGAGTGGTACAGTAAATAAAGTAATGCTAATTGGTCATTTAGGGGATGAAGTGAAAATGCATTTTTTTGAAGGGGGTGGCAGTATAGGTCGATTTCCAATTGCCACCAACGAAACGTATACCAATAAATCTACGGGAGAGCGCGTTACCAATACAGACTGGCACAATATCGTTGTTCGAAACAAGGCTGCGGAAATTTGCGAAAAGTACCTTAGTAAGGGAGACAAGGTTTACGTTGAAGGTAGGTTGAAGAACAGGCAATGGCAAGGAGAGGACGGTAATACAAGGTATACTACTGAAGTTCATGTACAGGAATTTACCTTTTTGACGACCAAGAAAGAAAGTATGTCAAGTGATGGGGCAGCAGCTCCAAATTCACAAAATACAGGTAACGAGAATAGGACACCCCCTAAGAATCCTACTCCTTTGGGCCAAACGGCCGAGGATGATCTTCCATTCTAACAACAAAAAAATAGCAACTATTGGACCCAGACCCCATACCGTTAGTAGTAACTTCTTTGGTTGTGAACGGTGTATTTGCAATAAATATAATCGTACTAATAGTATTGCTTTTATGTTCAGCACTTATTTCTGGAGCTGAGGTGGCTTTATTTGGTCTTTCCCCAACGGAAATTAAGGAGTTGCAAGATGGAAAATCTGCAAAAAGTAATATTCTCATCAAGCTATTGGAGCGCCCTAAGAAATTGTTAGCGACTATTTTAATAGCCAACAACGCAGTTAATATTGGCGTAGTGCTCTTGTTCAGTATAATTGGAGACACCCTATTTGTAAATGTGAATCAAGTGCTCTTTGGTCTTGTGTCCGTTAGGTTTTTGCTGGAAGTAGTGGTGGCAACGTTCCTCATTTTAATGTTCGGTGAAATTTTACCCAAAGTATATGCCAATAGAAATCGAATGAGTTTTTCACATCTAATGGCTTTTCCACTCCGTATTTTGGATTTTATTTTTTCACCCTTGAGCTTGCCTATGCGCTCGGGTACATTGTTTTTGTACAATAAATTGGGCAAGCAAAAATCAAATTTGAGTATCGATCATTTATCCCAAGCCTTGGATTTGACATCCCATGGTGACACCACCAAAGAGGAAAAAAAGATTTTAGAGGGGATTGTTACGTTCGGTAATACCGATACCAAACAGGTGATGCGCCCACGTATCGATATTTTTGCCCTAAATGAACAAATGAAATTTCCGGAAGTTCTTGGCGAAATTAAAAAGAACGGTTACTCGCGTATTCCTGTATTCGGGGAAAATATTGATTCGGTAAAAGGAGTATTGTATGTGAAAGATCTTTTGCCGTATTTAGACCGAAAGACCTTTAACTGGATGACTCTGATCCGTGAGCCCTACTTTGTTCCTGAGAACAAAAAGTTGGACGATTTATTGGCAGAATTTCAAGATAAGAAAAATCACTTGGCCATTGTGGTCGATGAGTATGGAGGTACTTCAGGATTGGTAACTTTAGAGGATATCATTGAAGAAATTGTTGGGGATATAAGTGATGAATTTGATGATGAGGATTTGATTTTTTCGAAATTGGACGACCTCAACTATGTTTTTGAGGGTAAAACGCCTTTAAAGGATTTTTACAGAGTATTAAAATTAGAGGATAATGAAATCTTTGAGGAGAATAAGGGAGAGTCAGAAACCTTGGCTGGTTTTGTACTGGAAAAAGCCGGAAGCTTTCCCAAGAGAGGCGAAAAAATTTACTTTGAATCCTACATTTTTGTAGTTGAAGGGATGGATAGGAAACGATTGAAACAGATAAAAGTAACGTTGCCCCATGAAGTTTAGAAAGATCATAAGCTCTTTACTATTACTGCCTTTTTTTTTGGTTAGTTGCCAAGATGAAGCTATTCCCAAACCAAAGGCTAAAATGCGGTTGGAATATCCACAGGGAAAATTGACAGATTTGGAAACCGAAAACTTTAGTTTCAAATACAATCAATTGGCAAAGGCGGAGTTGAATAGCGAAAATGCGTACACACTTGCATATCCTAATATGAAAGGGGCCATTTTTTTAAGCTATATGAAAGTGGACAACAATCTGGATCAATTGATAAATGATTCAAAACGGCTTAGTTACGAACACGCTGCAAAAGCTGATAATATTGTAGAACAACCTTTTGTAAACCCTAATGATAATGTATTTGGCGCCTTGTTCGAGGTACAGGGCAATGCAGCTTCACAATCACAATTCTTTGTAACGGATAGTACCGATCATTTTTTAACGGGTTCGGTTTACTTTTATACAAAACCTAATTATGATTCCATTCTTCCAGCAGCGGCATATCTTCAAAATGATATCAGGGGAATAATAGAAACCCTTAGGTGGAAAAATTAACCATAGCATAATGACAGAGCAGGATATTTTAGATTGCCATATTCGAATAAAACCTTATATCCATAATACAGCCGTACTTACCTCCCGACTCATTGATAAAGAAGTAGGTGCCAACCTTTTTTTTAAATGTGAAAATTTTCAGCGTGCAGGGGCATACAAAATGAGAGGTGCTACCAATGCCATTTTACAATTAACGGAAATACAGAAGAAAAATGGAGTGGTAACACATTCTTCGGGTAATTTTGCCCAAGCGCTATCCCTGGCCGCCCAAAGTATCGGTATAACTGCCCATATCGTAATGCCGAATACCGCCCCCGAAGTGAAAAAAGTCGGGGTAAAGGAGTATGGTGGTAAAATCTATGAGTGTGAACCAACAGTAGAGGCTAGACAGACTTTGGCCAATGAAATTGCTGACCGCACGGGCGCGACTTTCATTCACCCTTCCAATGATGAAAACGTAATTTTAGGACAGGGGACCGCAGCAATCGAACTTCTGAAGGAACAAACCGATCTGGATTTTATTTTTTGTCCTATAGGTGGGGGCGGACTTATAGCAGGTTCTGCCTTGGCGGCTAAATACTTTGGTAGTAATTGTAAGGTAATTGGCGGGGAACCTTTTGAGGCAGACGATGCCTATCGTTCTTTTTTGAGTGGTAACATTGAGGGTAATGATTCGGTAAATACGATTGCAGACGGACTAAAAACCACATTGGGCGATAAGAATTTCCCAATAATATTAAAACATGTCAGTAAAATAATCAGGGTAAAGGAAGTCGAAATTATTGCGGCAATGAAGTTGGTTTGGGAACGTATGAAAATAATTATAGAGCCATCAAGTGCTGTAACCGTAGCCGCAGTTATTAGGGAATCCAAGGAAAATCCAAATAGTATTAAAGGGAAAAAAGTGGGAATAATAATTTCTGGCGGAAATGTAGATTTGGCTAAATTACCTTTCTAATCTTTTAAAAGCGCTTCGGCCCGCTCAATACTAGAATTGATATCGACCTTGACTTTTTTTACTTTTTTTTCCTCTTCCTTCAACCATTGCTGCTTTTCTTTAGTAAGTTCCTTGCCGTTCATAGTTTCATCAAAGTCGAACCGATCGCCGAAACCTTGCATCCAATCCATCATGCCTTTATTGGCCTCTTGTAAATCTTTAATTGCTTTCGCTTCTACAGATTCAGGACCAAGGGAATCTGCCATAGGTTTTAATTGACTTACTAATTTGCCAAGGTGTCCCAGTTTAGACATAGCCTCATCGTGAACGGCTATTACCTTTTCCATTTGAGACTTTTTTTCTACTTTTTCATCTTCTTTACATGAGATTGCGCTAAATAGGCTTATCGAAATTAATACTAGTAATATATTTTTCATTTTGAAATTTATTCTTTGATGCTAACTGAATTTATAGGGTAAACGTAGTCTTTTATTTTAGTATCGGTAATGAAAGATTTTTAAATCCGCTATTGAGACGATTGCTGGTTCATAGCGAATTAGGGTTACTTTTTTGGTAGCTAACTTCGGCAGTCTTAATGCCTTTTGGGTTTTTTAGATTGGCCGCAATTGTATCTGCACAACCATGTTGACAAGCCATGGCCTCTATACCAACCAAAACAAGTGAATTTTTTGAATTCTCATCGTTAGAAGTTTCATTGGTATTTTCTTGCGCTATAGAAACGTTGGTCGTCAAGAGGAGAAACGTAAGGATTGAAAAAATTATTTTCATCTGTTTTCCGATTTTTTTGAAATTAAAGAAATAATTTAAAACCTGCTTGAATCGTAAAGATACCAAATATGGAAAATGCATCCAGCAATCAATTATTAAAATAATGACATCCTTGGTTGAATATGGTTTGCGACATTAATTTCGAATCATTTTATTTGTTCACTTATTTTAACTTTTATCCATCTAAAATTTAAAATTAGAAATAAACACTTCTTCCAAACCTTCTATACTGGAAAAATGGTCACTTTTGCCTTAAATTTTTAATACTTGAAAAAAATAGAACAAAAGTGGATTTACCTCGTTATTCTATCCATTATTTGGGGCTCGTCCTTTATTCTCATTAAAAAATCCCTTCTGGGTTTTACCCCAATGCAAGTGGGTGGGTTACGCATTGTTTTCGCGTCTTTGCTTTTGTTCGTTTTAGGATTTAAATCACTTAAGACCTTAACTAAAACAGATTGGAAATGGATTTTTATCGCTGGACTATGTAGTTCCTTTTTTCCTCCTTTTTTCTTTGCTTTGGCCCAAACACAGATCAGTAGTGGCATTACTTCCATTCTTAATTCAATTGCTCCTTTATTTACCACTATGGTTGGTATTGCGTTGTTTGGATTGGCGTTGAAAGGAAGACAAGTGCTTGGAGTTTTTATTGGGCTTTTGGGAACGGTGGTGCTCATTGTCGCCGGTATGGAATATAATCCCAATCAGAATTATTGGTATTCGTTTTTTATTATTTTTTCCGCGTTGGGCTATGCATTCAATATCAACATTATTAAAAAATATTTGATCCATTTAACTCCGTTGGCGGTTACCACGGCAAGTTTTGGGATTGCTTTTTTACCTGCGTTACTTTTACTTTTCTACTCCGGTGTTTTTCCACAGTTTTTAGGGAATAGTGCCATGCAGCAATCGGTCTGGTTTTTATTGGCATTGGCATTATTGGGAACGGCCTTGGCCAATATACTTTTTAATAAATTGATAAAACTATCGAGTCCGGTTTTTGCGGCCTCCGTGACCTATTTGATACCCCTTGTAGCAATATTATGGGGTTTGTTCGATGGTGAGCGAATTTCTCTGATTCAATTATTCGGTGGGCTGATTATTTTATTTGGGGTTTGGTTGGTAAACCGAAGGAAGAAGCAATTATGAATAAATTTATTTTGTATACTGTAACATATTCATTTTAGTATAATCCTTAAGAAGGAATCCTATAGAAAAACAGTACTGATGAAGAATTTAATTTTCACCTTTTTTGCCGTTGTATTTGTACTTAACGGAATTCAGGCCCAGGAGAAAACTTTTCCGGTCACCTCTTTCGATAAGATCATTGTTAGTCCGCATATAGAAGTAAATCTGGTTGAGGGAGAGCAGGAAGGTGTGGTCATTGAAAACGCAAAGGTATCCCTAGATAAAATAAATGTAGAGGTAGAAGGGGGTACCCTGCGACTATATTTGGATGGGGCCAAAATGGTTACAAAATCGGAACGTATTTCCAATGACAAATGGAGAGGCAAAAAGCCTTTGTACAATGGCACTATGGCTACGGCAACCATAACGTATAAAACGTTAAAAAATTTATCGATACGGGGAGAAGAAATGGTTAGAAGTAAAGGTCCTCTAAGTGTGGGTGATTTTAAAATGTCCCTATATGGTGAGGCAAAGGTGTATTTTGACTCTGTAGCGATCGATGAACTTACGGTTGCCATTTACGGAAGTAGCTATTTGGAAATTGGAGAAGGCAATGTAAAACGTCAGGTCTTTAGGGCTTACGGTGAAAGTGAGGTGAATACGGTTGGAATGGATGCCGATGAAACAAAAATAACCGCTTATGGGGAAAGTAATTTTAGGGTCATTGTTTCAAAACGATTGAAAGTAACCTGTTACGGAGAGACAAACGTAAACTATTCCGGTGATGCGGAGGTGGATATGGGCATCATCATCGGTGAGGCGAAAGTTAGAAAAATAGGGTAAAGTCTATACAAAAGAGTTCAAACAAAAAACCCGCTAGCTAGCGGGTTTTTCTATATAAAGTGAGTTTAAGATTATTCAAAATCAGCGGGAGAAACTCCGTCATTTACTTTAATTTCCGAAACTATAAATTCAACATTTTGTGGCCCAACAGTTTGAATCAACTTAAAGGGAAACAAAATACCGGATACCTCCTTGTAATCTTCAAATGTAAAAGTGCTCTGAACCTGTTGCCCTTGCATTTCTGCAACATTTATTTCTTGAAGTTTCAACCCGGTTTCTGCATCATAAAAAACAGTTTTGTTATCGGTTACTTTTAACTTATACGCGTTTTTATCACCCACCATTTCCATTCCTTCCAAAGAAATTCCACCAACGGATAAATAGTTAAGTTCGGGAAAGGGAGCCGATTCCTCCTTTATTTTGACAATTTCCTCATCAGTTAGGTCCTTGCGCTGGCCTTGGGCCACAACGTAGCCTTTATCGCCATCCAACACCTGCTTGCTAACAGAATTCCCCATCATTTTTACATCTTGCATAAATTGATTATTCGACGTTTTTTTCATTTCAAGATCTAATTTCATGCCTTGCATTTCTGCAGCGGCCGTCAAGGAATAGGAATCAACACTTTCCAATTTTGCTTTTCCACCTATGGCTTCCATATACTTTTCAATAACAGACTCGGCGGTAATTCCTTCAGGTACGGCAGCTTCATTGGTTGGAGCTTCCGTTCTTTCAGCAGTTTTAGTATAAAAAAGTACTGGAAGATTTGCATCCTTATAGTCAATTTTTTCAAGATTCGTTAGAACCTCACTTCCCTTACCGACGACAACTACTCTCGCATTGTCAGCGTTGAAGTATTTTTGGGCAGCATTTTGGACATCTGCTATGGTTACTTTATCCAATTTTTCCAAATAGGTTTTGTAAAAATCTTTAGGAAGATCTTCTGTTTCAATGTTCAAGGCATAACGCGCAATGGTCTGTGGATCTTCTAGTGCCATAATGAATCTACCCGCATATTTGGCTTTGGTATTTTTAAGTTCTTTCTCGCTAACAGGTTCAGTATTGATGCGATTTATTTCTTTTAATATTTCAACTACGGAACTATCTGTAACCGCATTTCTTACCTGAGCGGTGGCCCTGAACCTCGATGCCGCATATTTGTTATCGTTAATTGAAGAGAATGAACCATAGGTATATCCTTTGTCTTCGCGTAAATTGAGAAACAATCTACCTTCGCCTCCACCACCAAGAATTTGATTGGCGACCAAAACAGGGATATAATCCGCATCCTTCATTTTTAGTTCGACAACATTCTGTACGGTTATTTCAGATTGTACTGCATTGGGCATATCCACAAAGTTGATTTGTGTATTTGCGACGTTTTTAGGACTTGTATAGCTAAAGCTAGGAGGAACAGCTTTTGTCCAAGGGGTAAAATACTTTTCCGTCAATTCCTTTACCGCATCAAGGGACACGTCTCCAACAACGATCAAGTAAGCGTTGGCAGGTACAAAGTAATCCCTATAAAATTTATCAACATCGGTTAAGGTAACTTTGTTAACCGTTTCTTCTGTGGTGAACTCCCCAAACGGGTGGTCTTTACCATAGGCCAAGGTACGTTGTACACGTGCTGCAATAGCAGCAACATCCTTTTCCTGTGATTTTAGACCCGTTATCAATATATTTTTTTCTTTTTCAAATTCCTCTTGGGAAAAGTTAGGGTTGATAGCGGCATCGGCCATGAGCTCCATCATTCTAGGAAAATATTTGGAAAGGGATTGCGCATAGGCACCTTGCGCACTAAAGCTAAGTCTAGCACCAAGAAAATCGATTTCTTCGTTGAATTCATCTTTAGGGATATTCTTTGAACCATTGCCCAAAAGACTACCTGTTAGACTACTTACCCCTGCTTTATCCCCTTCTAAAATAGGCGGATTGTCAATGGTCAATTGAATGGAAACCCTTGGAAGCTTATGATTTTCAACGACCAGTACTTTGAGACCATTGTTCAATTGAAAACTTTCCGGTTCACTTAGATTGATCTCTGGAGCTGGACCTGGTTTGGGCATAACGGTTCGGTCTATCTGCGCCTGTGCGGCCAATACCGTAAAAAATGTTGCTAATAGTATAAATGTCTTTTTCATATTGCTGTTTAGTTTGCTGTGTTTTCTTCAGGTAAATATTCCAATACGACTCTTTGATTGGGTTTTAAATAGGTATTGGCCACTTCCTTAATATCTTCCCTTGTGATGGAACGATAGATATCTATTTCCTTATTTATTAAGGAGGTATCACCATATAACATATAATACTCTGCCAGTGAATCGGCTATACCTTCTACGCTGGAGTTACTATTCACAAATTGATTTTCAAATTTGTTCTGTAATTTCTGATAATCCTTTTCGGAGATTAAGGTGGTTCTTACCTTTTCTACCTCCTCTTCCATTTCCGTAGTAAGGGTTTCCAAGCTAGTTTCACCAACGGGCAGACCAAATACTACGTACATACCGTAATCCTCCTGCGAAATATTGAAAGCCCCTACCTGTAGCGCTTGCTTTTGGTCATCCACCATTTTCTTATAAAGCTTGGAGGAAGGGCCATCACTTAAATAGGTGGATATCATATCGAGTACATACGCATCCTTTTCTTTAAATCCTGGTGTTCTATAAGCAATCATAGTGGCAGGTATTTGAATGTTCGGGTCGTAGGCTTTTGCGTTTTTCTGTTCGGTTATTGGAGTTTCTTTCGGGTAAGTTCTAACAATAGCTTCCCCTTTTGGAATTGGACTAAAATAATCATTGATCATCTTCTTGGTTTCGACTAAATCAATATCGCCGGCAACCACAAGTACCGCATTGTTTGGAACATAGTATTTTTTGTTATAGGCAATAACATCACCAATGGTTGCGGCATCCAAATCTTCCATATAGCCTATATTGGGATCTTTATAGGGATGTTTGTCAAACAGATTTTTTCCTAATTCGGGAAGAAATTGTCCGTACGGAGAATTATCATACCGTAATCTTTTTTCCTCTTTAACGACCTCCTTTTGGGTATCTACGCCACCTTGTTCAATAATAGGATGTAACATACGTTCAGATTCCATCCACAGACCTAATTTTAAATTATTGGATGGAAAGACTTCGTAGTAATAGGTACGATCTTGTGTTGTGTTTGCATTGTTTGTGCCGCCATTGGAAGCGACAATTTCAAACCACTTGCCCTTTTCGATGTTTTTGGTTCCTTCAAATAACAAATGTTCAAATAAATGAGCAAAACCAGTGCGACCCTCTGTTCTATCTTTCCCGCCAACATGGTACATTACAGATGTGGTAACAATAGGAGCGGTATTATCTTTGTGCAGAATGACATGGAGACCATTGTCCAAATCATACTCCTCGTAATCGACTTCTTGGGCGACGGCGCATAGCCCATTAATTAAAATGGCCGAAGCCAAAAGTAATTTCTTTTTCATTTAAATGGTGTTTAGTTAAAAATTCACTAATTTTTAGGATTAGTGTGTATTTTTGTAAAATTGTTACACTTTTACTAAAATACATATTTGTAGGTAATAACCTCGTTATACTTGTTCTTTAACAATTTATAACAATCAATTAATTGTTTATTGATTATCTTGAAATTATGAACAGACCAAAAAATTTAATCATGACTCATTTTGCCTTACCTGTAAGATTCGGAATTGCAGCTAGTGGTAGTTTAATAGCTTATTTCTTAATATTGTCACTTTTAGGACTACATGTAAATGTTTTCTATAGTCTCTTCAACTCCGTTATTACGGGCTTTGCAATTTATGAAGCCATTAAATACTATAAACTTAAAAAAGGAAAGGATTTTACATATAGTGGAGGTTTTATGGCCGGTCTGGTTACAGGGGGAGTTGCAACCTTAATTTTCACACTTTTTTTCGCCCTGTATTCAACAGAGCTTCAGCCAGGATTTTTAGAAAAACTTTCAACAAAGTGGGCCAGTACCTATCGTAGTTTCGAAGCCATTGTATTCTTGGTGGTAGCGATTATGGGCTTTAGTTCTACTATCGTTCTTACCTTATCTTTTATGCAACTTTTCAAGTCCTCAAATACAACAAAAATCAAGAAGGATTAAAAATTTAAAAAACGTTTGCAAATTCATCAGTAAGCATTATATTTGCACCCGCCTATGGAAAAAATCCATGAGGTTTAAATTTTACATTTAACAATATGTACGCAATTGTAGAGATGGCAGGGCAGCAATTTAAAGTTGCAAAAGACCAAAAAGTGTACGTTCACCGTTTACAGGTAGAAGAGGGTAAAAAAGTCACTTTTGACAATGTACTTCTTTTGGCCGATGGTTCGAACGTTACTGTTGGCGCCCCGGCTATAGACGGAGCCGCAGTAGAGGCTAAAGTCGTTAAACACCTTAGGGGTGACAAAGTAATCGTTTTCCATAAAAAAAGACGTAAAGGTTACAGAAAGAAAAATGGACATCGTCAATCCCTTACGGAGATTGTTATAGAGTCCATAGTTTCAAAAGGAGCCAAGAAAGCGGAATCAAAGAAATCAGAGCCAAAAAAAGCGGAACCAAAGAAAGCGGAACCTAAAGCAACAACAGCAGAAGGTAAAGCAGCACCGGTAGAAGTCTCCGTCGCATCAAAGCCAAAGGCTAAAAAAGCTAAGGCAAAAGCTGACGATTTGAAGAAGGTTGAGGGTATCGGACCAAAAATTGCAGAAACTTTAATTGCTGCAGGAGTTGCAACCTTTGCGGAGTTGGCAAAATTGGATTCGGCCAAGATTGATGAAATTATTTCAGACGTTCGTGGAAATCATGTAACCGATACTTGGCCAAAGCAAGCACAGTTAGCTGCAGATGGTAAATGGGACGAGTTACAAAAATGGCAAGATGAATTAGATGGTGGTATAGCCAAATAATGCTGATTATTGAGTATAATAAAATAAAACGATAGACAATGGCACATAAGAAAGGTGTAGGTAGTTCAAAAAACGGTAGGGAGTCAGAATCGAAACGATTAGGAGTTAAGATTTTTGGTGGTCAGGCCGCAACTGCGGGTAACATAATTGTTAGACAGCGAGGAACAAGACATAATCCTGGTGAAAATGTTTATGCAGGAAAAGATCATACGTTGCACGCACGTGTGGATGGTATGGTAAAGTTCGCAAAAAAAGCTGGCGGAAAATCCTTTGTTTCCATAGAGCCTTTTGAAGCGTAATCAAAAAATCAATTTTACCAAAAAAAAGCCCTTTTCAGAAATGAAGAGGGCTTTTTGTTTTCATTCGGTTTATATGCTTTTCTCAAAGTTGAATTTGGATACAGTCCTATAAAAGCACCTCTGCAATTTCAAACCAAGAATTTACCCGTTCAAAACCTTGGGTATTCATATTGTGAGGTGATGTGAATTGCAAGCTACGCCCCTCAAATTTTTCTAGATTGTAGCTTCTATCATCGATTAGTACATCCCCTTTTAAAATATGTTTGTGACCACAAAGAATTCGGTTTTGCCAGGGAATAAAAGGAAAGTGCTCGTCTAACCATTCACTTTTTTCTTCCAATGAATTTGGAAACTGCATGGCGGCAGATGCAATGTAGACTTCATGTTTGCTTGAAAGCTGCGCCAATACTTCTTGACTACCTGGTAAAGGTTTTAAGTCCCTGAAAAAACCCCTTCTGGTAGCATGTTTTCTTACGCTATCTTGATGTGCTTCTGGAACCATGCGCCATACTTCTGATCCAGAGCATACACCTTTGGTAAGTTTACCATTAAATTCTATATTATATAATTCTATATGGGCGCCATAAGTATCCGCTATCACTTCATCCATATCTACAAAAATCACCATAACAATTTTTTTACGAAGTACGGAAAAACATACAAAATGAGGAAATGATTTTTGAAAATGCTAATATTTTCTCCAAACAAAAGTAGCTCCAACAAGAAATTTAGCACTATTATAAAGAGGCTTTGAGCTATGTTTAATAGGTTTTAAGTCAATAATATTACCTTGAAAGCATTGTTGATTGTAAGAATTTTATTTAAATTAATCATCTAATTATAAATAACATAAATCATGAAAAAATCAATTATTTGCGTAGCAATGGCCAGTACATTATTATTCTCTAGCTGTTTAGGTTCTTTTAGTGCCTTTAACAATCTGAAGGACTGGAACCAGGATATTACCGACAATAAGTTTGTAAACAACTTGGTATTTTGGGGCTTGAACATTATACCTGTATACGGACTCTTCTTTTTAGGGGATACCATAATTTTCAATGTTATTGAATTCTGGAGCGGATCTAATCCTATTGCTATGAATGAAGGGGAGAAAGAAACCCAAATGGTAGAACGGGATGGAAATACCTTCGAAATAATGGCTACAAAAAACAGAATGCAGGTAACCGTTGTAGAAGGACCTAAAAAAGGTAAGAAAATTGATTTGGTCTATAAGCCAAGTGAAAAATCCTGGAATGCTGTCCGTCCAAACGGGGAAGTCATTAAACTATCTTCTTTTGAAGAAGGATTTTATATCGTTTATATGCCCAATGGAAAAGAAGTAAAAATCAATCCGCTAAGTTCTAAAGAAGAAGGATTGGCACAGCTTAAGGAGCAAACCGATTGCTATTACTTAGAAGGTATGTTGGCCGAGAACAACTAAAACATTAAATTTTTAGTGAATAAAAAAAGGTCTTGAATTATTTCAAGACCTTTTTATTTTTTATCAAATGGTTTTAATATCTGTAATATTCGGGTTTGAAAGGCCCTTCAACAGTAACCCCAATATAGTCCGCTTGCTCTTTCTTCAATTCGGTTAGCTCAGCACCTAAACGGGACAAGTGTAGTTTAGCCACCTTTTCATCCAAATGCTTTGGAAGCATATATACTTCGTTTTCATAATTATCACTGTTCTTCCAAAGCTCTATCTGCGCTAAGGTCTGGTTGGTGAACGAGTTGCTCATCACAAAACTTGGGTGACCGGTTGCACAACCTAGATTTACCAATCGGCCCTCGGCCAAAATAATAATATCCTTACCATCAATGGTGTATTTATCTACTTGGGGTTTTATTTCATCTTTGGTATTCCCGTGATTTTTGTTCAACCAGGCCATATCTATTTCATTGTCAAAATGACCTATATTACAAACAATGGCTTTATCCTTTAAGGCCTTAAA
This sequence comes from Flavobacteriales bacterium, assembly GCA_038256135.1. Taxonomy (GTDB): domain Bacteria; phylum Bacteroidota; class Bacteroidia; order Flavobacteriales; family Flavobacteriaceae; genus Maribacter. The sequence goes on from JBBSKR010000001.1 coordinate 24,850, forward strand.
ATGTTCGGCCCTAATGATATCCTTGTTCCCTGTTGTGGTAATTACGATATCTGCGTTACCTATTACAGTTTCCAGTTTTTTTACTTCAAAACCATCCATACAAGCTTGTAGGGCACAAATTGGGTCTATCTCCGTTACGGTAATAATGGATCCAGCTCCTTTAAAAGAAGCTGCTGTTCCTTTTCCTACATCTCCATATCCGGCAACCACAACGCGTTTTCCTGCAAGCATGGTATCCGTAGCCCTGCGAATCGCGTCGACCGCACTTTCACGACAGCCATATTTGTTATCAAATTTAGATTTGGTAACGGAGTCGTTCACGTTAATTGCAGGCATGGGCAGTGTTCCTTTTTTTACCCGCTCATACAACCTGTGAACGCCAGTAGTGGTTTCCTCCGATAGCCCTTTAATACCGGCTGCCATTTCTGGATACTTATCCAAAACCATATTGGTCAAATCGCCACCATCATCCAAAATCATGTTCAACGGTTCCCTGTCCTCCCCGAAAAATAAGGTCTGTTCTATACACCAGTCAAACTCTTCCTCGTTCATGCCCTTCCAAGCATAAACAGGTATGCCAGCTGCTGCAATGGCAGCAGCAGCTTGGTCTTGTGTAGAGAAAATGTTACAGGAGCTCCAAGTAACCTTTGCTCCTAAAGATAGTAAGGTCTCGATTAAAACAGCTGTCTGTATGGTCATATGTAGACATCCGGCAATACGGGCACCTTTTAAAGGCTGCTCATCCTTATACTCCTCCCGTAAGGCCATAAGACCGGGCATTTCTGCCTCAGCCAATTCAATTTCTTTTCTCCCCCAAGCAGCTAGGGAAATATCCTTCACCTTATAGGGTACATATGGAATAGTTTTGGTGCTCATATATTTATTATTTTATACATTCGTTTATCTGCGTACAGCAAAATTTATTTCGCTGTAAAGGTACAAATAACCCTAAGAATGCCATGGCGCTTTACAAAACTATAACAGTCAATGAAGATACTTCCCTAGCTATTTGGAGGGTGGAGGAATCGGAAGATATATTGTGGAAAGGAGTGGAACTTACTCCTCATTGCCAAGAGCGGTTCAATGGAATGAAATCACAACTGCACCGTAGGGCGTTCTTGAGTATTAGACATTTAATGGCCCATTATGGGTATGCCGATGCTGATTTGGTTTATGATCAAAATGGAAAGCCGCACTTGCAGGACAACAACCATATTTCCATTTCCCATTCCCATAATTTTACAGGAATCATTATAAGTAAGTCAGAAGAAGTAGGGATCGATATAGAAATGCAGCGTGAAAAAATTCTGCGTATTGCGCACAAGTTCACGCCATTCGAAGAGTATAGAACCTTGGCCAATACGGCTGCCATTGTCAGAAAATTAACGATTGTTTGGGGAGCAAAGGAATCGCTGTATAAAATCTACGGAAAAAAAGGGCTTAGTTTTTTGCATCACATTGATGTACAGGATTTTGGTTTTGATGAATTGAAAACAACGGCGGAGATATCGTACAAAGGTGATTTATCAAGTTATTCCATTGACTTTTTTGAGTTTGAGGATTTTACTTGCGTTTACGCTTTGAAAACTTAAGATTTTTGAATAATTAGGTAGCGAGTTAGGAGATAGGATTGAAGAGTGAAGAGTGAAGAGTGAAGAGTAAAGAGTGAAGAGTAAAGAGTGAGGAGTGAGGAGTGAGGAGTGAAAAGTGAAGTGCGAAAAGAGAAAAGTGAAAAGTGAAAAGAGAAAGTTGTAAGAAAGGAAAAGAACAAAGTAAGTCATCCTTTGATTTTTTATATTGTTAACGAACAACGAACAACGAACAACGAACAACGAACAACGAACAACGAACAACGAACAACGAACAACGAACAACGAATTATGAATATATCCGTAGAATTAACATTTTCACCATTGCAGGATGATTTTGAACAACACATCATCAATTTCATCAAAAAATTAAGGGCATCTGGCTTAACTATACTTGAGAACCCATTAAGCACCCAAGTCTTTGGGCCATATGATGCCGTAATGCAGGTGCTGAACAATGAAATAAAAACGGCATTTGAATTGATGGACAAGGGACTATTGTACATTAAAATAGTTAAATCCGATAGAAGCGCCTATGAACCCCATTTTTGATTATTTCGTAAATCCGTATAGGGAAAAGGAAGCTTTTATTATTGCCTTAGAGGCTATTGTTTTTGTAACGGGGATTCTAAGCGTATGGTTCGCAAAAAAAGAAAATATTTGGGTATATCCCACTGGTTTGGTAGCTACAGTAATCACTGTATATCTCTTGTTTCGAGATCAATTAATGGGCGACATGATGATGAATTTCTATTTTTCCATAATGAGTATTTATGGTTGGTGGAACTGGGCACGTACTACAAACGATAAAAAGGTAGTTCAGGTTTCAAGAACGAATAAAAAGGAAAAAGTAATTGGTATTCTTTTGTTCGTGATGACTATGATAATTACCTATGGTGTTTATATTGCGTTTGATGTCGAAATTACAATTTCCAACTATATTGATATTTTCACTTCAGGTGTATTTTTTACTGCTATGTGGTATATGGCACTCAAAAAACTTGAAAATTGGACACTCTGGATTTTTGCAGATTTAATCACTGTACCATTGTACGCTTATAGAGGTTGGGGTATGCTTTCCTTACAATATCTTATATTTACTATCCTTGCCATACAAGGATATCTAGAATGGAAGAAAAATATAGACAAGAGCCTTCAACTATCCTAAAAGTGGTTCTTTTTGGACCCGAATCTACCGGGAAAACAACACTATCACAGCAATTAGCGAGATACTATAATACCGTATGGGTACCTGAATTTGCAAGGGAATATTTACAGGAGAAGTGGAACAATCAGCGGAGAACATGTGAACCGCAAGATTTGCTCCCTATTGCAGAAGGGCAAATGCGATTGGAAAATGAATTGACCAAAAAAGCTACAAAAATTCTGATATGTGATACGGATCTCTTGGAAACAAAGGTATATTCCGAAGCGTATTATATTGGCAATTGCGACCCTATTTTAGAAAAACATGCATTACAGAATACGTATGATCTCTATTTGCTGACCTACATAGACATTCCATGGGAAGCGGACGATTTAAGGGATAAACCAGTTGAAAGGGAAGAAATGTTTGACTATTTTAAGTCAACCCTTGAAAAATACAATAAAAATTTTATTACCTTAAAGGGGAACAAAAAACAACGTTTAAAAAAAGCGATTAACCATATAGATCAGTTATTAGATAAATGATACAACTTACAGAAAACGACCAAAAACAATTGAAGGATAAAGGAATTTCCAAAGAAAAGATGTTGGACCATATCAATACCTTTAAAGAAGGGATTCCCTTTGTTCAATTAAAAGAAGCAGCCGTTATCGATAACGGTATTCTTGAATTTTCCAAAGCAGAGGAAAAAGAGCTCATTCAATTATACGATGCGAAATTAAAAGATTTGGATATATTGAAATTTGTCCCTGCTTCTGGTGCCGCTTCCCGTATGTTCAAGGCCTTATTTAATTTTTTGGATGTTTATAATCCAGAGAAAGAAACCTTGGAGGCCTATTTGAACAGATCAAATGATACGGATATTAAGAAGCTGTCCGAAGGTCTTGAGCGCTTGCCATTTTACAAAAAGGTAACGGAAAGAATAACGGAAAAAACAGATTCGCCAGGGAAAAAGGTATACCTTTTTGTAGCGGAATTGCTTGGTGAAGATGCACTTAATTACGGTTTTTATCCAAAAGGACTATTACCGTTTCATAACTATGGCAATAATGCCGCTACCCCGTTTGAGGAGCATTTAAAGGAAGGTTCTTTGTATGCCGGATCCAAGGGTAAAGCGCAACTTCATTTTACCATTTCTGAGCAGCATGAAGACATGTTCAATTCAGAATTTGAAGAAGCGGGCCCTAGGGTTTCCGAAAGCACGGGAATGAAATATGAAGTCGATTATTCCTTTCAAAAATCAGCTACGGACACCCTGGCCGTTGATATGGAAAATAGACCGTTTCGAAATGAAGATGGTACGGTACTATTTCGACCTGGTGGTCATGGGGCGCTAATTGAAAACCTGAACGAGCAGGATGCGGACATTATTTTTATTAAAAATATTGATAATGTAGCTATTATGGAAGATGCCAAGGCAGTAGCGGATAGCAAAAAGGTATTGGCAGGCGTTCTTTTGAGAGAACAGGAAAAAGCATTTGAATATGCAGATCAATTGGACAAAGCCAACATTTCCGATGCTGACATCCAAAAAATACAGTCATTTTTGAAGGATAGGCTAAACGTTCGATTTTCCGATGGTTTAGATTCTAAATCCAATCCCGATAAAATAGCGGCTCTAAAAAACAAGATTAACAGACCTATCCGAATTTGTGGAATGGTAAAAAACGAAGGTGAACCGGGTGGCGGTCCTTTTTGGGTAAGAAACTCCAAAGGAGAGGTGTCGTTACAGATTATTGAATCGGCACAGATCGACATGGATAACGATCAGCAAGCCAGCATCATGAAAAATTCCACCCATTTTAATCCGGTAGATTTGGTATGTGGGGTACGGGATTATAAAGGCAAAAAATATGACTTGCTTCAATTTGTTGATGATAAGCAAGGTTTTATTACCGGAAAAACAAAGGATGGAAAAGAATTGAAGGCATTGGAACTTCCCGGACTTTGGAACGGTGCTATGGCATTTTGGAATACCATTTTTGTAGAGGTGCCATTGGTCACCTTTAATCCGGTTAAAAGTGTCATCGACCTTTTAAAAGATTCCCATCAGGTGTAATAAGAAATTGGTCAGAATGATAAAAAGTGTGTAGTTACTACACACTTTTTTCATTTAGACACATTTTTACCCATATCATGTAAAAATGTAAATTATCGTATATCGCTGTAATACAAATATTTAGGCAATAGTAAAGGCATTATTCGGTCTTGGCACTATTTTTCTATTATAGTTAATTAGAATGTTTAATTTAAAAATAAGAAAGATGAAAAAATTAGTTTTTGCAACAGCTTTGGCAATAGGAAGTTTAACTATAGGAACCGCGGCTACGCCGATTATATTCCATGATGGTGTTATGGAAGATGTATTTTCCCAAGATTATAAGGAAGTAGCTGTCTCCGATGTTCCAACAGCAGTTACTGATGCTTTAGCAGCAGATTATGCCGGCGCAACATTAAATAAGGCATATGTTAACGAAGAGGAAAATTACAAGTTAGAAGTATCAATGGAAGATGGAACTGCCATGGAACTTTATGCCGATTCTGAAGGGAACTGGTTAGAAATGTAATCCCCCACTTATTTAGTTTTTTATAAAAAGCTGCTTCGGCAGCTTTTTTCATTGTTTAAAACTTTAAAATTTAGTTAATCTATAATCCAGATGATGGGTTGGTCCGTAGATAATAATGATTCAAGCGTTATTAATGATTTAAATAGTTAGAATGAAAAAGGATGCATTATTTGTTTTATTGGCTTTGGGAATGATGTTCAACAATTCTGCTCATGCCTTTTCGTTGGCAGCAGAACAAAATACCATGGTATATATTTCTGACGAATATGTGAAAATAAAATCCAGTGAGTTGACACCACCGGTAGTAGAGGAGATATTGAAACAATATCCTACTTCCAAACTTGGTGCTGCCTATAAGAATGATAAAGGGGAATTTAAATTAATAATGGTTCTTAAGAGCGGTACTAGAAGAACTGTATATATAGACCAATACGGTAATTGGATCAATAAGAAGTAAAGGATAGTTCTAAATAATCTTTAAAATTGACCGTTAGTTACAGGTAGTGTCGAAATAGTTTGACGGGTTTGAGAAAGGGGTACTTTTAATTTTTTCCAATGGTGTTGCCAATTATTACTGGGCATAAGGTAATATTTAAGTTAGCTGCTGAAAAATCAATGGCAAACAAATCACTTTCAACTATACATTAACCGTTTACTATGAAGGTGCCAACAAGCACTGATAGTATTTCAAAAGATTGAAAACAAGATCTTGATCGATAGATGAAAGAAGCTGTCTAAAATTTACTGAGGTACTAATTTTCGAGGTACGAAGCAATCTGGAAGTAAATCTGCTCTTAAGAAACAGATTACTTCGATTTGCTCATTATGACAATTTGTTTTGACATTTTATACCGCCTCTTTTTTTTAGCCCCATACAATCCATATTGTTCTAATATAATTTTGAGGAAATAATATAAAGGCTTTTCCGATTTATAATGGGTAAAGATTATACAGCCCTACCCAAACCGAACAGTTTTACCCAACTCTATAATTTCGAATAATCGAGTAAAACCTTAGTATACAAGTATTTATAATTAAAAATGAGTTTGGCACTTTTTTTACATAGGTATTAGTAATGAAATGAATTATTAAACTTAAAAATTAGAAATATGAAAACTTTATTTTTATTAGGAGCGTTGACAATTGGAGGTTTAACCATTAATGCGCAAGACGCATCACTTTCTCAAAACGGGATAGTTCATAACCAAGTAAATAAAACGATTATAGTGGGCGATGAATTTTCTGAGATTGCTGTTTCAGAAGTACCACAAGTGGTAAAAGATGCAATTGCAAAAAATTATCCTACGGCAACATTGGAAAAGGCATATACAAATGAGGAAAAGCAGTATAAATTGTTGCTTTCCCTTGAAGATGGTACAGAAGGAACATTATATGCTGATGAAGATGGTAATTGGTTAGACATATAATATAGAATAACTTGTTTGTTCAAGTTGGTTTGGTCAGGAAAGGGTAGCATTGTGCTGCCCTTTTCTTTTTTTTTTATTTTCTGCAAAAGGTTTAAGAAAATTTTAAAATACAAGTAGTCGGGTTAGGTTATTTTTACGTAGGTACATAGAACACGATGACTGCGATGCCCAAAATTTTAATTATTGAAGATGATATTTCATTTGCGCAAATGCTCCAGAATTTTTTGGGCAGAAACGATTTTGAGGTTGTTCTTTGTCATACAGGTCTGGAAGGCGAAAAGCAAATTGAGGAAAATGATTTTCAGTTGGTGATTACAGATTTAAGATTGCCCGATTATGACGGAATCAAATTAGTTTCCGAACTAAATGGTAAGGTTCCAATAATTGTTATGACAGGTTATGCTGAAGTGTCGTCAGCGGTCAAAGCCATGAAAATGGGTGCTTATGATTATATTTCCAAACCATTTACTCCAGATCAGATGCTTGCGGTTATTGATGGGGCATTACATTCTAAGCCTCAACAACCAAAGGAAACCACGTTGAGTTCCCTTGAAAATTCCAAAAAGAATCCGGAAAACCTAGTAAAATATACAAAGAATACAGACGATTTGGCCTTGGTAAGTGAGGCGGCCCAAAAATTAGGAGAGTATATATCATTGGTTGCGCCAACTGATATGTCTGTACTGATAATTGGGGAAAGTGGAACTGGTAAGGAGGTTACGGCAAAGGCAATACATCAAAACAGTTCTAGAAGTGAAAATGCCTTTATTGCATTGGATTGTGGTGCCATCCCAAAAGAATTGGCAGCCAGTGAGTTTTTTGGACATTTAAAGGGAAGTTTTACCGGGGCTGTGGCAGACAAGGTGGGAAGTTTTGAAGCCGCGAATGGTGGTACTTTATTTTTAGATGAAGTCGGAAATCTATCCTATGAAAATCAAAAACAATTATTGAGGGCAATACAGGAACGTAAAATCAAAAAAATCGGTAGTAATACGGAGATTCTTGTTGATTTAAGAATACTTTCTGCCACCAATGAAGACTTAAAATCTGCTGTGGAAAAAGGCACGTTTAGGGAAGATTTATACCATAGATTGAACGAGTTCTCGTTACAAATACCATCTCTAAAGAATAGGCACGGTGATTTACCGATTTTTGCCAAATACTTTTTGGAAAAATCGAATACGAAACTAGGTAAGAAAATAACTGATTTCTCTGATGAAGTTTGGGACATATTTAATACCTACCACTGGCCTGGCAATATAAGGGAACTACAGAATGTAATCCAACGGGCTGTCCTATTAACGGATACGCAGAAAGTACAAGTCAAGGCACTGCCATCGGAGCTGTTGCAACCTGCAGAGGTACCCACTGATTATGGTAATCTTTCGAAGGCAGATTTTGAGAAGGAGCAAATTCTAACTGCACTCAAACGAACGAACTACAACAAATCCAAGGCGGCAAAATTACTTCAAGTGACCAGAAAGACGTTGTATAACCGTATTAATTATTATGACTTGGATGTATAGAGACTTCCAATGAAATAGATTTTAAGGTTTTATCGATATTTTTTTGTAATCTAGTATGTTCCTCCTTTAATTTTTCCGGTCTATATGTATTCTCAGTCATTTGTTCAAAGGTTTCCAAGATTGGGATAGCCTTGACAACTTTAAGTTGTCGGAACATGGGGAGCATTTTGTGAGCTGTTTTGTTAATTTGCGAAATATTAAAATTGTCCACTGCGTCCAACAATTGTTTGGAATTTTCAATAGTGTCCAATTTAAAAGTATATAGGATTTGATACAATACATTTTTATCATCTCCCAAGAACATTTTCAAGGTATCTAGATTAAAGTCAGTATCTCCGTTGGTCACGAAGCTTTTTGGTTCTATCGGTTTTGTTGGAACCCTATCGTTAAATAATACGTCAAGTTTCTGAAATAAATCTGTTTTTGAAAATGGTTTTCTAATAAGTTGGGCAAAACCTTTATTTTTAAAATGCTCAAGGGATAGGTCTCGTCTTCCCGTCATGGCCAGGATGGGTTGATTTTGATAATTGGGATAGGTACCTGATCTAAATTTTGAAACAATTTCATAACCCGTTATGGTAGGCATTTCAATATCGGTCAATACAAGGTCGAAATCAAAATCCTGGTTTGGTTTATAGTCGTTGAAATCCGAATATAACAAGGTGGCAATCTGGGACGATTTGAAAAATTCCCCTATCAGTCTTAAAAATGAGGGGTCATCATCGAAAACTAGAATTTTTAGCTTTTGTAAATCAATTTTTTCTTGGATAGCTGTTTGGGGAATTATACCAAATTCAACGGGTATTTTAAGGGTAAATGTGCTTCCTATCCCAAGTTCACTATTTAAAGAGATTGAACCGTTTAATAGTTCCGTCAATTTTTTAGTAATTGTTAAACCAAGTCCATATCCCCCATACTTTTTATCGGTATCATTATCGGCCTGCGTAAATTCCTGAAAAATCAGGTTTTGCTTTTCTTTGGAAATACCGATACCTGTATCCTTTATTTCAAGTAATACGATTTTAGATTTTGACTTTTCCACTATTTTTCCGGTCAATGATACGGTACCTGCTTCTGTAAATTTGAACGCATTTCCTAAAAGATTTGAAATTATTTGACGCATTCGGAAGGCATCGGTAATGATGGGTTTTTCTAAAGATTCATCTAGTTCGAGGATAAGTTCAATATTTTGGTTTTCATAATGCGAGGCAATATTCTCGGAACTTTCCCTTATCAAATCATCTAGCCTAAATGTGGTCTTTTTTGCAACCATTTTACCTGCTTCCAATTGAGAAAAGTCCAACAGGTCGTTTACCAGATTATTAACATAGGTAGAGGCTGATTTAATGTGGGTTATATAATCTTTATTTATTCCGATTTTACCGGATTCTTCGATTAAAGTAGCATAACCGCTTATGGTATTTAAAGGAGTTCGCAAATCATGACTAACAGTGGCGATTAGTTGTTCCCTGCTTTTTAATAAGGATTCTGAGTACTCCTTTTCCTTTTCCAATTTATCCCTGTATAGGTTCGCTTTCCAAAAATCTCGGTTCAATATAAATGTGAAAATACCTACGACCAAAAAACCTAGTAATGCTGCGATCGAAGCCAGTCGTATGCTTCTTTTTAAAAGGGATTCTTTTTTAATGGTACTAGCGATACTGTTCATCATTATTTCCTGTTCAAATGAGCTAAGTATGGTACGTAATTGTTGAGAGAGTTCTACATCCGTTCTATTGATGGCTGTTTCGCGCTTAGCCAAAGACTTTTCGTTAAGTTTATTTTCTTTCTCTACCTCTCTTAGCAGATTTTTTGAAACTTGTAGGACACTATCTATTTGTTTGTTTTTTAACTTTGGGTTGTCGTCTGGCGGAATATTGGCATTAAGATAGTCAGCAACTTTTTTTATGGCCTCCTGTGCCTTGGGCGATAGTTCATTTAGGTTTGGTGCTAGTCCTTCAGGGGTAATAATGCCTAATGATTCTTCCAATTTATCAAACTCTTTTAAGGCAGAATTGATAGCATTGCCCGCTTGATTTTGTATTCTAAGCGTTCTTAGGGCATTGATGTTTTTCGCCTTTTTTTCTAATAGCATTTGTAGACTATCTAAAAGTCCTTGTTGGTGTGGGCTATCGGCAAGTGTTTTCAGCTCCTCAATATTGGTACAAATGGAGTCTATTTTATTTTCGTAGGCAACGAAATTCAAATTTTTTCTAGTTTGTAAAGCAAGTTTGGAGAGACTCTCCGCCTCATAGAGTTCCGCCAAAAAGGAATTTGTTTTCAGTAGCTTATCATCATTTACCGTAGCTGTTTCATTTGTTATATAATCCCGCACTTCATTGTAAATGTAATAGGAGGCAACAACACCCAATATGACCAACAATAAATAGCTAAAGGCTATTTTAAAGGTGAATTTGTTCTTTTTTGAATCCATGGAATGTATATCTATACCATTTATATACGTTAAAACCTAAAGAATAGGTTCTTAAGGGATGTTAATTGATAGTTGTGATTTTTTTATTAATTTGATTATGATGGATGAATTTACTGCATTACATTTGTAGCATCTCAAAGGGGTGCCGAGTCTTGAACGTTTTCAGGATAAAGCTGAGATTATACCCAAAGAACCTGGGCAGGTAATGCTGCCAAGGGAGGCGAAAATCGCCATTAGGTAATTACTGTTGTGCTAAAATGGATTTAGTAAACAACGAAAAATTAATTTTTAACATAGAATAATAGCCCCTTTTATTCGTAAAACTTTTACGAATGAAGCTATCTATTTTTACAATTGCGGCGTTTTTTGCGCTGAGTATGGGCTTGCGGGCCCAAGAACAGGAAACGGACTCCCTAGAAGGGAAAAAAGTGGTCCTCGATGAGGTTTTTGTTTCTGCAGTGCGGGTTACCAAAGAATCACCGGTAACTTTTTCCAATCTTACAAAAGAGGACATTAAACCCAGAAATTTAGGTCAGGATATTCCAATTTTAATGAATTTTCTACCCTCGGTCGTTACCACTACAGATGCCGGTGCAGGCGTAGGATATACTGGTATCAGGGTTAGGGGTAGTGATGCTACGCGGGTCAATGTTACCATAAACGGAATTCCGTACAACGATGCGGAATCCCAAGGAACTTTTTGGGTAAACATGCCAGATTTTGCCTCATCTACAGAGAGTTTGCAATTACAGCGTGGTGTTGGAACCTCGACTAATGGAGCCGGAGCTTTTGGGGCAAGTCTTAATTTATTGACAGATGGGTTTTCCCAAGATGCATACGGTCAAATTTCAACATCTGTAGGCAGTTTTAAGACCCTAAGAAATAATATAAAGTTCAGTACCGGACTTTTAAATGACCATATTGAAATTTCGGGAAGGCTCTCTAAAATTAATTCCGATGGTTATATTGACAGGGCGCGATCAGATTTGGACTCCTATTTTTTACAAGGTGCCTATAAAGATGATAATACACTGATAAAGGCCTTGCTTTTTGGAGGACATGAAATTACCTATCAAGCCTGGTATGGGATAGATGCCGAAACATTGCGAACTGATAGGACTTTTAATCCGTCAGGTATTTATACCAATGAAAATGGGGATACCCAGTTTTACAATAATGAGGTTGACAATTACAAACAAGATCATACACAACTGCTCTGGAACGAACAGCTATCAGAATTTTGGAGTACGAATATTGCATTGCACTACACAAGGGGTAGAGGATTCTTTGAGCAGTATAGGCAAGAGGATGATTTTGCGACCTATGGCTTCGAACCCTTAATTGTAAACGGAACAGAAGTAAACACGACCGACTTAATTAGAAGACGATGGTTGGATAATGATTTTTATGGCACTGTATTCTCGGCAAAGTATACTAAGTATAAACTGAGTCTAATTTTAGGTGGAGGGTACAATGAATATGAAGGGGATCATTTTGGGGAGGTTATCTGGGCAAGATTTGCAAGTAACAGTAGTTATAAAGATCGCTATTATGACGACACCTCTTCCAAAACAGATTTGAACCTTTATGCCAAGGCAAATTATCAATTGAACGAACATTGGTCTTTGTACGGTGATTTGCAATATAGAACTGTAGGATATAAAGCAAATGGAGAAGATACCGGCTTGGTGGACGACACCTTTAATTTTTTCAATCCTAAAGCGGGTATTACCTATGATTTAAATGCGAACAATAATTTTTATTTCTCTTATGCAGTTGCCAATAGGGAGCCCAACAGAAATGATTATGAAAGTGGAAACCCTAAGCCAGAAAGACTGAACGATTTTGAGTTGGGATGGAGGTATCTCACACCAGATGTACAGGTAAATACCAATGTCTATTATATGAATTATAAAGATCAATTAGTATTGACGGGGGGATTAAATGATGTTGGCGCTCCTTTGCGGGCCAATATTGGGGATAGCTATCGATTGGGGCTTGAAGTAGACGCGAATATTAGATTTAACGATAAGTTTAACATTAGGCCAAATATAGCTGTAAGTAGTAATAAGAACATTGACTATTTTACAAATCGGGACGAATCGCTTCAAGATTTGGGGAATACGACTATTGCATTTTCTCCATCGGTGATAGCTGGTAATATTTTCACCTACTCACCTTGTGCCAATATGGATATATCTTTATTGTCTAAATATGTTGGTGAGCAATATTTAAGTAATACCGATACGGAGGCTTCCAAGTTGGACTCCTATTTCACAACGGATTTTAATATAACCTATGAAATAAAAATGAATAGGATATTGAAATCTATTGTGTTTTCAGGACTGGTGAATAATATTTTAAATGAGCAGTATGTTTCTAACGGTTATACGTATTTAGATGATTTTTCTACACCCGGAAATTCATTTGAGGTGCAAGGTTATTATCCGCAAGCGGGAACCAACTTCTTACTAGGGGCTACTATAAATTTTTAGGATGAAGAAATTAATAATGGTAAGACCAAAATCGGGATAAGTATGAAATTTTTCGAGCAAATAGGATAGGGCGGGGGCAAATGATTTGCGTCACAAATAATTGTTATTTGAACCTTCCGTATAGCGCTAATTTTCTAATTTTAGAATATTAAATTGAAGGAATTATGCAACGTAAAATTCCTGTGTTCGGCAGTAGATTGAGAAATAATATTGTTACGGTACCGGAAATAATTTCTCAATGTTCCGGTATCAGTGTATTTGGTCAGTCCATAAAATCTTTTATTTTTAGTACTGATGTCGCCATCATACGCAATACGAACGCCAATGCCATCATTGCGGTATATCCTTTTACGCCACAACCTGTAATTTCAAATGCGTTGATACTTGCGGCAGACAAACCTATTTTTTGCGGTGTAGGTGGTGGCATAACCACGGGGGTACGCTCTTTGGAATTGGCCATACATGCAGAATTCCAAGGAGCGTTAGGTGTTGTGCTCAACAAGCCCGCCCCAAATCGACTTATTGGCCTTTTAAAAGAAAAGATCGATATTCCAGTAACCATAACCGTAGTTTCCAAAAAGGATGATATTAAAGGTAGAATAGAAGCTGGGGTTGATATTTTCAATGTTTCCGGAGCAGGAAATACAGCAGATATTATTAAAAAAATTAGGGATATAGATTCAGATGTAGCTATAATCGCAACAGGAGGCAAAACCGATGAAACCATACTTTGTGCCATTGAAGCGGGTGCCAATGCAATTTCCTATACGCCTCCAAGTACGGGGGAACTTTTTAGAGGTATAATGGATAAATATAGGTCTGAAGAATAACGGTTAATTGGAAACGATAACGGTATTCCCACTAAAACTTGTGCGGTATTCTAGCATATCGTAATACCGATTACCATCATCGGGCCTATTCAACAATTGGCCGGTGAATAAACTGTATTGATATTCTTCACAGGAGCAGGTGACCACTTGGCCATTCAAACTCATGGTTGAGCAATTGTTCGGAGCATGGTTGGGGCAACTGGCCTCAAAGGCCCTAAATTGATTAAAACCTGCGTTAATGATAAAAATGCCTCTAGTTCCTGCGGTTTCGCTTTGTACGAAAACAGCACTCCCCGTGTTGGTAAGTGGACTGTACAGGGGTAAGTTCAAATTGGCGTCAAAACGAAAATTTATTTCCTGTAAAAAGGGATTTCTATTTGTGCTATCACTGTTACAGGCAGTGATTATCAATAAAAATAGAAAGCCTAATAAACGGTCCATACTTTAATTTTGTTTTGAAGATACATGGGCAAAAGTGCGTAAAAATTATGTATATTTGTGTTAAATCCTCTCTTAAAAAGCCTTATTAAATGGCAATTGCAGAGGATTTGTCTATTTATAAAACGAGGATAATATGAGTAACGTATCTTACTATACTGCTGAAGGCCTAAAAAAGCTTAAAGCAGAACTTAATCACTTAAGGGACGTGGAACGGCCAAAGGCTTCACAAGCAATAGGCGAAGCAAGGGACAAGGGAGATCTTTCTGAAAATGCAGAATATGATGCCGCAAAAGAAGCGCAGGGTCTTCTTGAAATGAAAATTTCAAGATTAGAGGCTACCGTGGCTAACGCTCGCCTAATAGATGAATCGCAGCTGGATACTTCTAAAGTATTGGTGCTGTCAACCGTGAAATTGAAAAACCAAAATAATGGAATGGAAATGACCTATAAATTGGTAGCTGAAAGCGAGGCCGATTTAAAATCGGGTAAAATCTCTGTCAATTCTCCAATTGGCAAAGGTTTGCTAGGGAAAAAAGTGGGTGATACTGCAGAAATCACGGTACCCAATGGCACCTTGAAATTTGAAATTCTTGAAATATCAAGGGCTTAGGCTTTCATAAATAACTATATTTAATCCTATCCTTTTTTAAGGGTAGGATTTTTTATTTCAACCCTAAATTTGAAATTATGCCAACTATTTTTACCAAAATAATCAACGGAGAGATTCCTTGTTTTAAAGTTGCGGAAGATGAAAACTACCTAGCCTTTTTGGATATCAATCCCAACGCCAAAGGGCATACCTTATGCATTCCTAAAAAGGAAGTGAACAAAATTTTAGACCTGGATGAGGAAACTTATATGGGATTGATGGCATTTTCAAGAAAAGTTGGCAAAGCACTGGAAAAAACGGTCGACTGCAAGCGTGTCGGTCTTACGGTAATCGGTTTAGAGGTGCCACATGTTCATGTACATTTGATACCATTAAATGAAATGAAAGATGTTACTTTTCAACATAAAGTGCAACTAACGGATGAAGAGTTTAGCAACCTTGCAAAAGAAATTGAATCTAAAATTGATTAGGTTAAGCAATATATAAATAAACAATCCCTGCAACAAATGCCAATAATACCAGTAAAAGGGCATAGAATAGCAAGGTAGGTTTAGAGGATGTATTAGCGGGGTTGGCAGTTTTTTCATAGTACTTGAACATCCGTTCAATATCCTCCGTCCAGCTAACAGGATAAATGGTTGAATGACAAGTGTTGCAAATCAGTTTATTGCTTAATTCACTAGTCGTTTTGTGAAAAAGACTGCCATAGGTATGTTTTTGATAAAAAGTGAGGTGTAAGTCTTGATTGAAACATTCTGGACAGTTATTATTCAACGCCGTTTTCTTAATAACTTTTAGTTTTTCTTTTGCCATGATCAATAAAATACCTTTAGGGATATTTGCATTATGGTACCTTCCTTTCCAGAGGATAGTACTTTAATTTTGCCGTCGTGATATTCCTCAACTATTCTTTTTACTAATGAAAGACCAAGGCCCCAACCTCTCTTTTTAGAGGTAAAGCCTGGGGTAAAGATACTATTATAGTTGCTTTTAGGGATGCCATGGCCTGTATCTGCTACTAAAATGTTTACATACTTCCCATCAGGTATAATTTCAATGGCAATACTTCCTTTGCCGCGCATCGCATCTATTCCATTTTTGACCAAATTTTCTATGGTCCAATTATATAAAGAGCTATTTAGTAATACCGGTAATTTATCCACTTTGGATGAGAATGAAAAATGGATAAGTTTGGAGCTTCTTCTTTTTAAGTAGGCATAGGCATCTTGGGTCTCCATGACAATATCACTTTCTTTTAGTTTGGGCAAAGACCCGATTTTAGAAAACCTTTCCGTAATGGTCTGCAGTCGATCAATATCCTTTTCAATTTCCTTGGTAATGTTCGGGTTTATGGATTCGGTCTTTAATAATTCGTTCCAGCCTAATAGGGAGGACAAGGGCGTTCCTATTTGATGTGCCGTTTCCTTGGCCATACCTGCCCATAATTTATTCTGTTCTGCTGCCTTGTTGGTTTTGAAGAGAAAGTAGATGACCGCGGCAAAGAGAAAAATGATAAGTAATAACGCAATAGGATAGAATTTCAATTTGTTCAAAACTTCCGAATTACCATAATACAGGGTTGCTAAATGTTCACCTTGCTGGTCTATAGAAATAGGGGTATTCTCATTTTTGAATTTTTTTAGTTGATTTTGGATGAAAAGGGAATCTTTCACCTTGTTGGCCGGAAAATTATTCACTTTAATAGACTTATCCTTGTTGATAAGGATCATTGGGGTAGAAGTGTTGTTTTGGAACACCTTTAAATGAAGGCTGCCTAAGTCAACATTTTCTGAAGATTGTAAAAATTCGGACTGGGCAGTAGCCCATATTTCCATTTTTAAACGCTCTTCATCCTTAAATTGTTTGAAGAAACTATTGGTATTCCATAAGATGAGACTAACTACGAAAAAGGAGCCTATCAAAAGAAAAATGCTGGAAATCTTGTTTTTAGGAATAAAATTCATCCAATTGCTTTCTAATATTAAAGATAACCCAAAATGTAAATAATTGTTGTGTTGATATCTGTACAGCTTGTTTTATTACCGCATCATTTTATGTATTTTTGGACTTTATCATAAAAAGAGTTCAAGATGGAAATAGAAGGAAAGATTAAGTTGATAGGAGAAACCCAAACCTTTGGTAATAATGGGTTTAGAAAAAGGGAATTGGTCGTAACTACAGATGAACAATATCCACAACACATCATGATCGAATTTGTTCAGGATAAGTGTGATATGTTGAACAGTTATGCCGTTGGACAGGATGTAAAAGTAAGTATCAACCTTAGGGGAAGGGAATGGACGAACCCTCAAGGAGAAGTAAAATACTTTAACTCTATCCAGGGTTGGCGCATAGAAAACCTATCTCAATCAAAAAAGGAAGGGATGCCACCGGTACCGCCAATGGAAGCCTTTGAACCTGCAGATAACCTAAACGAGGAAGATCATGATGATCTTCCATTTTAATTAGGTATATATATTATAATTGAGGTGGTAAGCCTAGTGTAAAATAGTAAATAAAACTTGTTTAGCTTTAAGGGTTGAACGAGTTTTTTCTTTTGACCAATGCGGTAATTGAAAAAAAGTTAAGGCGATGGAGCCGGAAAATGGACTGTTTTTTTTATCGGATGCACTGATTTTTCCACCAGTAAATACCGCCAACGACGAAGGTCTTTTGGCAGTAGGAGGTGATTTGTCTGCAGAACGACTTCTATTGGCTTATCAAAATGGAATTTTCCCTTGGTTTAATACCGATTCTCTCATCTTGTGGTGGAGCCCAGACCCAAGAATGGTCTTATTTCCTAACCAGATAAAAATCTCCAAAAGCATGAGAAAGGTACTTCGAAGTAATCAATTTAAACTAACTGAAAATAAGTGTTTTGAGGAAGTCTTGGAGTATTGCTCCGCAGTAAAAAGAGAGGGACAAGAGGGTACTTGGATCACGGAAGAAATGAAAAAGGCATATATCCAACTACATGAAAAAGGATTCGCCAAATCTTATGAGGTTTGGGAAAAAGATAATTTGGTTGGCGGATTGTATGGGATAGATTTGGGACATGTTTTTTGTGGAGAAAGTATGTTTAGCTTGACCTCCAATGCTTCCAAATTTGCTTTTATTAGTTTAGCGGAGGAATTGCAACAGAAGGAATATAAAATAATAGATTGTCAAATGTATACCGATCATTTGGCGAGTTTAGGTGCGCAGGAAATTTCAAGAAAGGAATTCGTAAGGTTGTTAAAGGGAAAGTACTAAACTGTTCAAAACGAAGAATATTTGCTGTGTGTTCTGTGTATAATTCTCCAAACGATATTCAACACCGAGCTGTAGTTTAACACCTTTTGGCAAAGACCAACCAATTTGCGAGGTAATGCGTTGATCGTACATGGGTGCCATACCTTTGCCTATACTTAGCAGGGCTTCTGTGGTAGCGACCAAATACGGTTCACCAACATCTAATTTTAATCCTTTTAATGGGAAGTCGACGGCAAACCGATATCTGATTCTATGCACGGTATTGAAAGGTGTTATGCGTTGTTCGGTCCTTATTCTGTTTCCTAATCGCATGCTCCTAATTTCATTGGTTACATTGAACTGCTCGGTTAACCGTAGTTCATTTTCCTTGGTATCTTCAAAAGGCTCCCTAAATCTGTATTGGAGGCCCATTCCTAAACTTTTGTTGAAATCTACCTTATAGGTGGAAAAATGCACCAAGTCTATTTGCCTTACCGATAATTTTGTTTTTTGGTCTTGATAGATATAATTACGATTGGTCAGCGAAAAATTTTGCGAGTATAAGGGTGAAACCTTATAGTTAATTGAAATTTCAGGTTGCCAAAATCCTGTTTTATTATCCTGCGATTGCAGTATGAATGGGGATGAACATAGTAGAAAGAAATTCAAAGTGATTCTACTAATATAAAACATGGTCATAATTTGGTGGAAGCGAAGTTCTTATCTTCTTGAAATTACCTTCGGCGTCAAATAGAATTTCATAATCTAGATAACCCTTGTCTTTTTTTCCGGCCACTATGAGTTCGTAATTATTTGATGGTAAAATAAGATTTTGAAATGCGTTATTTAAGGTTGTTTCTAAAGCATCGGTTCTAGCAGGGTATTGCTGCTGTATTCTTTTGATACGGTATTTGGTAAAATTCCCTTTTAGATAATTTTCAATATTGGAGAAAGTGTCATTGGGTATGTCTGTAGATTTTATCAATATTTCAATATCCTCCAACACCCCATCTTTATTGAACTCTATACTATACCAAAGTCTATCCTTTTTAAGTTTTGCCTCAAAGCTGACTTTGGCACTGTCCGTCTCCTTATAAAATTTTATACGTTTGGCATCTTTGATCTTTTCCGCTATGAGGGAAAGAGCCTTTGATGGAAATTGGGATTTTCGAATACGATATTCCCTTTCATATTTGTTCTGGGCATTGCTGTATTGGCAGCAAAAACAGATGGTAGTTAAAATAAGGGCTATTTGTGCTTTTTTCAAATTCTATATTTTTATAAGTAGAATTAAACTTCTTTATACCTAAAGCAATTGACCTCATGATCATTGACCATGCCGGTGGCTTGCATAAATGCATACATAATTGTACTTCCTACAAATTTAAAACCCCGCTTTTTTAAATCTTTGCTTATTGTATCGGAAATTTCAGTGTTTGCGGGCGCTTCTTTATAGTGTTGTATCTTATTTTTCACTGGCGCTCCATTCACAAAGCTCCAAATGTAATCGCTAAAACTTCCAAATTCTTCCTGAATATTTATGAACGAACGTGCATTGGTAACGGCGGAACGGACTTTCAATTTGTTTCGTATGATTCCTTCATTCTGAAGTAATTCAAGAATTTTGGTTTCGGGATATTCGGCAATTTTCTTGTAGTCAAAATTATCAAAAGCTTCCCTAAAATTTTCACGTCTGCGTAAAATGGTTATCCAGCTCAATCCCGCTTGAAACGTTTCCAAGACCAAAAATTCGAATAACAATTCATCATTTCTAACAGGCACACCCCATTCTGTATCATGGTATGTTTCGTAAAGTGCATCACCTAGACACCATCCGCATCTATGTTTTTCCATACCGTAAGTTGTTACGCGAACAAATGTAATTAAAATGACATGACTTTACTGTAAGCAATGGTTGTAGAGAAGATATGCTATAAATATTTTAATGAAGATCGTAAATACGAAGTCCTTTAAGAATCGTAGTTTCAATTCCATATAGCATTGCTGTATTTTCTAAAGCTCAATTAAATAAATTGTGATTTACTGGGCTTTAGGAGTTAGAATCATAGATTTGTTATAATTATTGAGCATTTTTAATTCGTTGTTTTCCAAGGCCTTTTCTAGATTGGCTTTCACGTATGAATATCTGTTGAAAAATTTCTTTCCGTTTAAAGGAGTAAGCTTTACGATCGAGCCTTCCGAAATTTCTTCTATTCGAACTTTCAGTCCGTCCAGGGCTTTATAGTTTGGGATAGCGCCCCGCTTTATAATAAAATTTGGTCGAGGAAAGTGGAGATAATCGAACGGCATATTGGAATCCTTATTAATGGATAGAACATCTCCGGGTTTCAAATTGTCATATTTTTCTTGACTAAATGAACCGCTTGATACTAACAAAAATGCTATAAAAATGAGTGCATATTTCATATTTTTTATTTTAATGGTTAAACATTACTCAAAACTTTGCCCGACATTTGCGTATTATTTGCGAAATATATAAAAAGCGCAATGTATAATTGCGAACAATCATAATTTAAGATAAACAAGTTTTATGGAACTGAAAGTATTATATGCGTTAAATATTGTTAAACAATTACATGGTACTACTATTATATTTGTTGTCTTTCCTTTTTAGCTATATGGATTGAGAGCTTTTATATTTGAATGGATGGGTCAAATAATCAAATGCAAATTTGATTTAATCGACCTATACTGGTTTGAGTTAAACCTTTGCAGTATGATCTCGTAATAATTGGGTTTGCTCTTCGTCCATATAGATTATGGGAACTGCATAAAACATAGGCATATTTTTTTGGTATTTTTCTTTGAGTAAATCGTTTATTTTACTGAAGAGTAGTGCTTTTGTTTTTCCTATAATCAAGGTTTGTTCATGATGTTCCAAAACACCGCTTTTCCTATTTTTTTCATATACCTTTTTGCTAGAAATACATGCATTAAAAATCAAATCGTGCTGTGTCAATAAGGTTATTATATCCATGGTCTGGTCTTTATCACGTACTATTATATGTGCTAAAATCATGGATAAGATTTTAAATACCTTAAGTCAATGGCTAAGAAAGTAAAAATTATTATGATGTAGAAAATACCGGACAAGCTCGCTTTTTCACCACTAATATCTTTTATCTCTTTAAGTTTTTGGTTAGAGTCCGCCTTCATTATTAAAATGACTCAATTGCGCTCTTATCGTTGGGTATAGGCCATAGAAATTTCGTCCATCTTCCCTTCTTAGTGTTATATTGATTATGCCGTTATAAGCCACTTCCCTGCTATGTATAATTACTTTACTTCCATAGACGTTGAAATAATTGTTCATCCCGTCCCAGTTATTAAGGCCTCCCATAACAGCTACTATAGTTTCACCCTTAGGATCAATAGTAGGAATCATGTTTGAAAAAGGAGTTTCCGATTCCCCAACCCCAATAATTTTCATTTTCATTAATTGTTGCCCATAAAGGCTATTGAAAACAAACAACGTAACTATGGCATACATCATCTTTATCATTGCTTCTATGTTTTAACATCCTAAATTTAATATATAAAATAAAACCAAAAGCAATACTTTCGTTAAAAAATAGTTAATCTATCGAATCATAATAGTAATACTATTATTTTTGCGGTAATAATAAATCACTTATTATGGAACGTTTGCTACAGTCCGTTAAAATAGCCATTAACGAAAAAATTTATGTGAAAGATCCTGAATCATCGGATCTTGGAAAGCGTATTATTAAAGAAAGCATTCTGATGATTAATGAAATGGGCTTTGAAAGCTTTACTTTCAAAAAGCTCGGTTCAAGAATCAATTCAAACGAAAGTTCCATTTACCGGTATTTTGAGAACAAACATAAGCTACTTTTGTATTTGACCAGTTGGTATTGGGGCTGGTTGGAATATCAATTGGTTTTCGAGACCAATAGTATATCCGACGCAAAAAATAAACTCAGTAGAAGTATCGAAATCATCACAAGAAAAACAAAGGAAGATTCTGCATTTTCCCATATTAACGAGGTGTTGCTAAACAAAATAGTCATTAATGAATATTCTAAATCTTATTTGACTACAGAGGTAGATGAGGAAAACAAAGAGGGTTATTTTGTTATTTATAAAAGATTGGTAAATAGAATAAGTTTGGCTATACAAAAAGTTAACCCAGCCTATTTATATCCTTCAAGTCTTGCAAGTACTGTGGTCGAGGGTGCATTACACCAACATTTTCTTAAAGAACATTTTGCTTCCATAACAGATTGCACTAAAGAGGTTACACCGTCTGAATATTTTATCAATCTTGTTTTCAATACTTTAAATCAGAATTTTAATGGCTAAAAATATTCTAACGGCTTGGCAGCGTTTTCTTGGACTTTTAAAAATAGATAAAAGGGATGTTCTCCAAGTGTTCTACTATGCCATCTTTGCCGGGCTTGTAAATTTATCCCTCCCATTAGGTATTCAGGCAATTATTAATCTGATACAGGGTGCACAGATAAGCACCTCATGGATTGTTTTGGTGGTACTGGTGACACTTGGTGTCGCTTTTGTCGGGATTCTACAGTTAATGCAACTTAGGATAATTGAGAATGTGCAGCAGAAGATTTTCACACGTTCTTCATTTGAATTTGTCTATCGATTCCCTAAAATTAAAATGAGCGAGTTATATAATTACTATCCACCAGAATTGGCCAACAGATTCTTTGATACTTTACAGGTTCAAAAGGGACTCTCCAAAGTACTGATAGATTTTCCTGCCGCTTTATTACAGATCATTTTTGGATTGTTATTACTATCTTTTTACCATCCTTTTTTTATCGTATATGGTATCCTATTGCTCCTATTGAT
Source organism: Flavobacteriales bacterium (assembly GCA_038256135.1). GTDB lineage: Bacteria > Bacteroidota > Bacteroidia > Flavobacteriales > Flavobacteriaceae > Maribacter. The sequence continues at coordinate 48,022 of JBBSKR010000001.1, forward strand.
TTATGTAGTTTTCAAATTTACCGCACAAAGGGGTTTGGATACGAGTTTGGATGAATCAAAAAGTAAATACAAGGTAGCTCATTGGATACAAGAGGTAGCGCGATCGATAGTTAGTTTTAAATTATCGGGGAAGACATCTCATGCACTCGATAAAAACGATGCACTGGTGGTAGAATATTTAGAGGGTAGGGAAAGTCACTTTAGGGTCTTGGTACTGCAATTTATTCAAATGATCGGCTTTAAGGTTTTGGTGACCGCAGGGCTTTTATTGATTGGGGGCCTATTGGTGTTGAACCAAGAAATGAACATAGGTCAGTTCGTTGCCGCAGAAATTATAATTCTATTGGTTATTAGCTCAGTCGAGAAATTAATTCTTGGTTTGGAAACCTTTTATGATTTATTAACCTCTTTAGAGAAAATGGGTCAGGTAGTGGATAAGGAACTAGAACCACAGGAAGGCGAAAAACCATTTACGGAAGACCAAAACTTTACGGTGGAGTTGGATAGTATATCGTATAAGCTTCCAGATACTAAAAGGACTATCATCGATAATCTTAGTCTTACCATTACCCCAAATTGCAGTATTCTATTAAAGGGAAATAGCGGGTCTGGAAAAAATACCTTATTACGTATTATAGCAGGTATATTGGAGCCGGACAAAGGAGGGGTATATATAAATGGGGTCTCGTTGAAAGGGATAAATCTAAATTATTATCGTTCCCATTTGGGGCAGTCACTACCGGAAGAAACACCCTTTGAGGGAACTATTTTACATAACATTACTTTTGGGGATAAGGATATTACGAACGATCAAGTCTATTGGGCTTTAGAGAAAGTTGGACTAACTGAATTTGTAAAAAAGCAACCGAAAGGTTTGAATACGATTCTTTTTCCTGAGGGAAGGCAAATACCGTATACGGTTTCCAAGAAAATTGTATTGGCAAGGAGTATTATTAGAAAACCGAAGCTATTAATTTTAAAAGATCCATTGGATCAGTTCAATTCAGAGGAAGCCAATCATATATTGAATTTTTTAAGTGATGCTTCCAATGGATGGGCTTTATTGGTCGTCAGTGAAAATGCTAATTGGGCCGAAAGGTGTACAAGGATTATTACGATGGAAAAAGGACGTATCATAAACGAAATATAGGGGAACGATGTTGAATATATCACATAATAAGCTGAATCAGACGGTTTCTTTGGAACGCTTTAAATCTACCCAAAAGGTTTTTCATCAAAGGCATTACAAGCATTTTAATCGCTTTCTATTTGCATTTACAATGGTGGGCCTAATCGTTTTGTTCCTTCCATGGACCCAAAATATTACCTCTAGAGGTTTTTTGACCACCTTAACCCCTGGTCAACGACCACAGACCATACAATCTCAAATACCGGGTAGAATAGAGGAATGGTTCGTAAGAGAGGGAGATTATGTTAAGAAGGGCGATACCATACTTTTTATTTCAGAAGTAAATTCGGAATATTTTGATCCCGATTTGGTAGAGCGAACTGGTCAACAGCTTAAAGCTAAAAGTTCTTCGGTTATTTCTTATGGAGATAAGGTAAATGCACTGGATAATCAAGTTGGCGCGCTTTTGAACGAAAGATCATTGAAATTGGAGCAGGCCAAGAACAAATTGTTACAGGCCAAGCTAATGGCACAGAGCGATAGTATAGAGTTTGAGGCCGCAAAAACGAACATTAAGATTGCTGAGCGACAATATGAACGAACAGAACAATTGGAGAGTGAAGGACTTAAGGCGGTTACCGATGTTGAAGAAAAACGATTGAAGCTTCAGGAAACACAGGCAAAATTGATTTCACAGGAGAATAAATTGTTGGCAGCCAAAAATGAGATCATTAATGCTGAGGTAGAAATCAACAGCGTTCAAGCGGCATACACGGATAAAATTTCTAAGGCCCAGAGCGATAAATTCACGGCAATGTCCAACCAGTTCGATTCTGAGGCACAAGTAAGTAAACTGGAGAATGATTATACCAATTATGAAATACGCAATAAACTGCGCTACATACGTGCACCACAAAACGGCTATATCAATACCGCAATAAAGGGTGGTATTGGAGAAACATTCAAGGAAGGAACACCTTTGGTTGGCATAATGCCAGCAGATTATGATATGGCGGTGGAAACATTTGTTTCCCCCATTGACCTTCCCTTAATCCATTTAGGCGAGAAAGTAAGGATTCAATTTGATGGTTGGCCGGTAATCGTTTTTAGCGGATGGCCCAATGTATCTTATGGTACTTATGGTGGAACGGTAGTGGCGATCGAAACCTTTATAAGTGCGAATGGAAAATATAGGATTCTATTGGCGCCCGATAAGGAAGATCATGCTTGGCCAAAAGCACTTCGCGTTGGTTCAGGCGCTAATACAATTGCACTCTTGGAGGATGTGCCCATTTGGTTTGAACTTTGGAGACAGTTGAACGGATTCCCACCAAATTATTATCAACCAAACGGGGCGCAAGCAATGCCAGAAAAAAAATAAACATGAAGAATTATATTCTTGGTCTATTTTTTGGCTTAGGTCTTTTTGTTCAAGCACAGGAGCAGGATACGGTAATGCTCAAGTTCAATGAGTATTTGGGATACGTGAAGAAATTTCATCCTGTTGCCAAACAAGGGGAGTTGGCCATAAGCACGGGTCAAGCGAACCTTATGAAATCAAGGGGAGGCTTCGACCCTCAATTGGAGGCAGATTATAGCCGTAAAGTATTTAAGGGTACAGAGTATTATGACCGCTTAAATACAACGTTTAAAATACCTACTTGGTACGGTATAGAAATAAAAGGAAATTTTGAGCAAAATGAAGGTGAGTTTTTAAATCCGGCAGAAACTGTTCCAGAAGAAGGGTTGTACAGTGCTGGTGTTTCAGCATCCCTACTTCAAGGCTCTTGGATCAATGATCGTATGGCCACCTTAAAAAAAGCCAAGTTCTTTAGGGAACAAAGCAATGCGGACCGAGACTTGCTTGTAAACGAAGTACTGTTTGAAGCTTCCTTGGCATATTTTAGTTGGTTACAAGCCTATAAGGATAGTAAGGTTTTCTTTAATTTTTTGAACAATGCCGAAATACGATTTGAAGGGATAAGGGAAAGTGCCTTAGCTGGCGAAATAGCTGCTATAGACACGGTTGAAGCAAAAATAGCGGTTCAAAATAGAGCTTTGGAGCTAGAGCAGGCCAACGTAAAACTACGGAATGCTTCACTTGACCTTTCCAACTTCTTATGGTTGGGCGAAAATATACCGACCGAGTTACAACCCAATGTAATTCCAGATGATAACCTCGATCTGGAGATAGATATTACCTTGGAGATTCTAGGAAAACCGCTGGACAGTTTTACCTTGGAAAATCATCCGAAATTAGTATCGCTGGGGTATAGAGTAGATGGTCTTAGAGTGGATAAACAGCTAATGACAAATAAGTTGTTGCCAAAATTAGACGTGGAGTACAACTTTTTGACCGAGACGCCTGAGCTTATGAATTCATTTGCTACCGAGCAATATAAAGGGGGTCTTACTTTTCAAATGCCACTGTTTTTGAGGAAGGAAAGGGGTGATCTTAAACTTGCAAAAATTAGATTACGCGATGCCCAATACGAGTTGGATAATGCACAAATACAAGTACGTAACAAAATACTAGCTATTTATAATGAGCTAGATTCCTTTGAAAGGCAGAATGTCTTAATAGAGGCAATTGTATTAAATTACAATGCATTGTTGTCTGCTGAGGAACGTAAGTTTAGTTTCGGTGAAAGTTCTTTGTTTCTCATTAATTCTCGAGAAAGCAATCTCATAGACGCAGTATTAAAACAGAACCTCGTTCAGAATAAATTTTATGCCGCAAAGGCCAAGTTGTTTAATAGTTTAGCGGTCAATCCAGAGAATTTATAAGCGATAAAAAAAGAACTAATAGAAAGAATACGAGAAGTTTGATTAATGAAAGAAGTGTCAAAAGAGTTGATTAAAAGAAGCATACAGGATAGTTACAGTTATACCGAATATAGAAATCTGGTTTCACGCTTGGCAGAAAATGGTAATTCTACCGATGCTGAACAAAGTGACCTATTAGCAAAGTATACCCAACTGAACGACGCCCGAATGCGACGTTGGGATAGGGCATTAAAATTATCGGAGGAACAAATTTTAAAAATAAAGCGTCTTTCCAAACCAATTACTTTTCTAGTATTGACCGAAAGCTGGTGTGGAGATGCAGCTCCGAGTATACCTGTTTTTCATAAAATTGCCCAGGCTTCGGATAAGATTAAGCTAAGGATTGTATTACGTGACAAAAATCTGGAACTTATGGGGAATTATTTGACCAAAAATGCGCTATCCATCCCAAAATTGATTTCATGGGATTCAAATTCTGAAGAGGTACTTGCCGATTGGGGTCCCCGACCTAAACCAGCGGCAAACCTGGTCGATGCATTTAAAGAGGAACATGGGCAATTGACGCCAGAATTCAGGGAATCATTACAAATATGGTATAATAAAGACAAAGGGAAATCCATACAACAGGAAATAGTAAGTTTACTCGATAATCGAGATTTAAATGCTCCGAGGCTTGCCTCGAAATTTTAAGGTTGTTTTCCTACAATGCCTCGTTGGCTTGCCCCGAGGTTGTTTACTTCCCTTGGAATAAGTAAGTAATAGTACCCTTTTGAACGGCCTTATCAGAAGAATTGAACCTTGCTTTTAGGGCATAGGCAATTGCATTGTCAACAAGGCATCCGTTGGAAGTACCAGAACTGTTTTCATTGAAATCCGCTTTGGTAACATAACCTAATCCATCTACTTCGATATTGATCACAACTTTACCGCCTTCAATACACGTGTATATTGGAGGGGGTAATTTGTAATTGTTCCGACCAACCAACGAATAAGATACGGAAGTTCTTCTGGCCGCTAGATTATTGGTGAATTCCTTCTTCTCTGCCTCCTTTTCACCTAACAGCTGCTTTTTTTCTTCCCGTTTTTTGGCCAGTGCTTTTACTCTATCGGCATACTCGGCATCAGAAATCATATCATCGGTGGTTTCGCCTTCACTCATTTCACTACGTTCCTCCAACAGTTCTTCCAAGGTTTTCAAGGGCTCCGGATTACCGTAACTTGGTTTGGCCGTTTCGTTAAATGCCATATGGCTTTTAATCGGATCGGCTTTTGCTTGGTTTTCTTGTAATTCTTCCTTTAATATTTCCTCCAATATTTCTGGGTCCAATAGCATTTCTACCACATATTCATCCTGATCTTCCTCGCCGCCCAATTGAATACTGTACAAAACCAACACCACAATCGCCATACTGAATATGGTGATAAGCAATGATAATTGTTTTCCGTTCAGATTCATATCTATATAACCTTAATAATAAAAAAATATTTCAAGATATCGCTATAACGTAAAGCTTTGTTTAACCATTCGCTGTCTTTATAGCCCTAACAAAGTATTTGCCAATACGATAGGATCTTGGGCTATATCTACGTTAAAATCACCTATTTTGGTTCTTCTCAAGGCTGTTAAATGTGCTCCAGATCCAAGTTCTTTTCCAAAATCATGGGCAATGGAGCGTATATAGGTACCTTTACTACAGGCAATCCTGAAATGAACATCTAGATCTTTTATGGCGGTAATTTCAAAGGTCGTAACTACAATTTTTCGTTTGGCAATGGATACCGATTTTCCTTCACGGGCCAATTCGTACAAACGCTTTCCATCTTTTTTTATTGCTGAAAAAATGGGCGGAGCCTGCTCTATTTCACCTATAAATGCAGAAGTGGTCAATTGAATTTTTTCTGGTGTAATTTGTGCCGTAGGATAAGTTCTGTCTACTTCGGTTTCAAGATCAAAAGAAGGGGTAGTAGCTCCTAAGGTAATGATACCCGTATATTCCTTTTCTTGGCCTTGGTATTCGGTAAGGTTCTTGGTGAATTTACCGGTACAGACAACCAATAATCCGGTAGCTAAGGGATCTAACGTGCCCGCATGCCCAATTTTAAATTTTTTTAAACCGAATTTTTTTCTGATCGCCCATTTCAATTTATTGACCGCTTGAAATGAGGACCAACCCAAAGGTTTGTCTATTAATAAGACTTGACCGTTCAAATAGTCGTCTTTCGTCACTTAGATAACGGTTAAGGGCTCAACAAAAAAATGAAACGCGAGAATTATACATCCAAAAATAATTCTATAATAACCGAACATTTTAAAGCCATGCTTGCTTAAATAATCTATAAAGGTTTTTATGGCTATAAGTGCAACTAAAAACCCTACCACATTCCCTATAATGAGTAGGTTGATTTGCTCATCGGTCAAGGTAAATCCGTCTTGATAATAATCATAACTTTTTTTTAAGGTAGCCCCCAACATCGTAGGGACTGCAAGAAAAAAAGAAAATTCAGCTGCAGTGGTTCTTGAGAGTTTTTGTGACATGCCCCCCACAATACTGGCACCACTTCTAGAAACGCCGGGTATCATCGCCAAACATTGAAAAAATCCAATTTTTAATGCAGTACTATAGGAAATGGATTGCTCTTGTTCTTCTTCACCATAGTCAAACCAATCGTCCACCTTCAATAGGATTAAACCGCCAACAACAAGTGATACGGCAACGACAATGGGACTTTCCAATAAGGAGTCGATAAAATCACTAAGCAATAAGCCTAGAATAACTGCGGGTATAAAAGCAACCAGCAATTTTAAATAGAAGTCGACACTCTGGAAAAACCGTTTGAAATAGAGTACCACTACAGATAGAATAGTGCCTAGTTGAATGACAATGGTAAAGAGCTTGGTAAAATCTTCCTGTGCTATACCAAAAAACGAGGAAGTAATAATCATGTGACCGGTTGATGAAACAGGTAGATATTCCGTAATACCTTCAATGATTGCAAGTACTATAGCTTCAAATATATCCAATGGGGCTTATTTTTTTGGGTGGGGATTCAATAAAATAGCATATATCTCAATGCCTAGGCCAATAAGTACCAAAGTGGGGGCCAATCGTATTCGTCTAAAATTATAAATCTCTGGATTGAAAACATTGGGATCATCGCTACTGCCACCGCTCATAAGTATAAAACCTAAGGCAATGCAGGCAATACCGATGAACATGAACATATAGTTCTTCTTCTGAAAAATAAATTCTTGTTTGGACTGTCGCAGTACTTTATTCTTTTTGCTCATGGCGCAAATTTAATAATATAATTCGTCCGTACGAAGGTTAAGGAAGCGTTGGGTGGCAAAATAGGTACTAATCAACGAAATAAGGATTCCCAATAGAAAAACGCTGACAAATAATATGATAAGAATATAGGGTTCTTCCAGTAGGCCCAAATCTTGAAAATTAGTATTTACGTAATACACTACAGCACCTATGGCCAAAAGAGCGAGTGCCGCCCCGATCATGCCCAGTTTAATATTCTGCCAAATGAAAGGTTTTCTTATAAAAGTCTTTGTGGCCCCTACCATTTGCATGGTCTTGATGATAAACCGTTTGGAATAGATTGAAAGCCGAATGGAACTATTGATCAACAATACGGCGATAAAAGTAAAAAGGGCACTTGCAACCAAAATCCAAAATCCTATTTTTTCAACACTTTTGGCAACCATGCTCACCAAAACCCTATCATAACTTACCTCATCAACAAAATTCTTCTCTGAAAGCGTTGCCGCAATTTCTTGTACTTTTTCTGCCGTTACAAATTCCGCTTTCAATTTTATATCGATGGAATTTTTTAGCGGATTATAACCTAGGTAATCCACAAAATCCTCACCGATTTCCTCGCTGTGTTGTTTTGCGGCCTCTTCCTTTGAAACATAGGTAGCAGATTTTGTGTATTCTGACATGGCCAATGTCTTTTGCAACTGTTCCACTTCAATTTCTTTCGTATCCTCTTTCAAAAAAATAGAAATGGTAATCTGTTCTTTAGAGCGATCCGCCATTTTTTTGGTGTTCAATACCAAAAGGCCTAGAATTCCTAACAGGAATAGGACTAAAGCAATACTGAGCACCACCGAAAAATAGGAGGAGATGAGTTTGCGTCGTTGATAATTTTCGAAGGAATTGGCCATAGCACTTAAAAGTGCTGTAAAAATAGGAAAGTAATGTTAAATGGAACTTAAAAAAGCAGTTGGTTATCGTTTCAAACTAAAATGACCTTTAAATTGAGAAGTGTCCGCTTTTATAAAATACCAATAATCATCCGGGGGCATCTCTTTCCCTTGAAATGAGCCATCCCAAAAGGAGGCATTTGTATTTCCAAATTTTATCAAGTTGCCATAGCGATCAAAAATAGAAAATGAAACGTTAGTGAAAACATCCAACCCGTCAAGCTCAAAAATATCATTTACATTGTCCCCGTTTGGAGTAAAAAATTTTGGAATGACCAAATGGAAAAATTCTTGGGTAACTACGCCGCAATCCGTTTTATCCTTTACATAAACAGTATAGAAACCTCCTATTACCGCTTCAAAAACAGGACTATCCTGAAAACTTGTACCATCTAGCGAAAATTCAAAATTACCCGAATTTGAGGTGGAAATAATAATGGAAGGGCCATCCGATTTTATGGTATCAAACCGTGGAATATCTATTTGTGCTAAAGTTATGGTCTTGATTGCAGCACATCCATTGATATCTGTTACCAGTACGGTATAGGTTCCAGCTTCCCCAACATCAATTTCTTTCGTAGACGCTCCGGTATTCCATTCATAAGATACATTATCTAAATCTGCTGACAATTTAACACTGGTATCTTCACAAAACGTAAGCGCTTCATCTTGAACTACCGGTAAGGGATTTACGTTCAAGGTTACCGCGGTTCTGGAAATGGAAGCGCATTCTATTTGAGGAGCATTTGCTTCGGCATAGTAGGTTCCGGCAATGGCTGTTTCATAAGATATACTATTGGATAAAAGTAAATTCCCATCGATTGGTGCATCATACCAATTCACGATCATTGAATTTTCGATTCCAACTGTCATGACGCCCACTTCGCCATCGCAAATAGTGACATCGCCGTTGCTGTTAGGGGCATTCGGAATTGGGAACACAATCAATTCAAAAACATCGGAAACCACATTACATAGATCATTGGATACATTAATGGGATCCTCCGCCGTTTTAACCCGAAAGTAGGTCGTTGCGGTAACAGCAGGGGTAGTTATTGTAGAATTGGTTTCCCCAGCAATATCCATCCAAGTTTGTTGATCGGTACTTTGCTGCCATTGATAGGTATGGGTGATAAAAATAGAAAAATCTGGTATTGCCGTTATTGTGGTTGAAACGGCACCCTGATCTTCACAAACGGTTAGGCTGGTTTCATCCGTATCCGTAGAAACGGTGACACTATCCCCACACGATTTAAAAACGATATCGTCAATGGCAAGGTCATTACCGCAACCACCATTACTGTTATTTCGCATTTTTAGGATTACGGAGGATTGACCCGGTTCCGTTTTGAAAACCAAGCCGTACTGTTCCCAATTGGCGTTGGCACTGGCAAGAATATTACCGGTATCGCCTTGGGCTAAAAGACTAGTGTCCGTTTCGTCCCAAATTTGAAAACGTACATTTACGGGAATACCATTTCCTTCACAGCCATTTAAAGGAAGTAAATTGATGAGCCAAGAGGAAAATTCGTAGCTGGTATTCTCGCATAAACCGGATACTTGTCTTTGGTAAAATTCACCCGCAGTGAAACTGGCATTGATAATTAAGGATTTACCATTGGTGTCGCCGGGAGTGTGATCCTGTACATCGATCCAATCAAGATAATTGGTAGTACTGGAAATGGTATAATCGCCATCTTCCGGTGTTCCTGTCACAAAATTATAACTCGTATTCCCGGCAGGCAAAGGCGGTCCATTTGTGGTTCCTGTCCCAAAATCTTCCGTAAAAATGGGGTCACCAGAATTTCCGCGACAAAAACCTAATTGTGCCTCAACTTTGGTTGAAGCAAAACACAGCAGGATGAGGGTTATGAAGACCGATCTGGGATTCCTAATTTTCACGAATCGAAGATACCGAATTTAGATTAGGGGGCATTGTTTTTTCCCCTAACGGAGTCAAAACCCGTTAATCATCATTATCTTTTTAACTTTCATCGATTCCACCTATTTTTGCCCCTTTAAGTAAAGAAGCAAAAAAAAATGCAATACAATTTCAACGAAATTGAGGCCAAGTGGCAAAAATATTGGGCAGATAACCAAACCTTTAAGGCAGGGAATGATTCCGAAAAGGAAAAATTTTATGTGTTGGACATGTTTCCATATCCATCTGGAGCTGGCCTGCATGTGGGCCATCCGCTAGGGTATATTGCAAGTGATATATACGCACGCTATAAAAGGCATAAAGGTTTTAATGTTTTGCACCCGCAGGGATATGATTCTTTCGGACTCCCGGCGGAACAATATGCGATACAGACAGGGCAGCATCCAGCAATTACTACCGCCGAAAATATTAAGACCTATAGAAGGCAATTAGATCAATTGGGTTTTTCCTTTGACTGGAGCAGGGAAGTTCGTACTTCCAGTCCGGAGTATTATAAATGGACGCAATGGATTTTCATCCAGATTTTCAATTCTTGGTACAACAAGGATACCGATAAAGCGGAGGCTATAGATACGCTTATTACCATTTTTACAACCGATGGAAATACAAGGGTTAACGCAGTATGCGATGATGCTATTGAAGCTTTTTCTGCGGATGAATGGAATGCCTTTTCCGATACCAAAAAACAAGAAATACTTCTCAAATATAGACTGACCTATCTAGCCGATACCGAGGTAAACTGGTGTCCTGCATTAGGAACCGTATTGGCCAATGATGAAATCGTGAACGGAGTTTCAGAACGTGGCGGTCACCCGGTTGTCCGTAAAAAGATGACCCAGTGGAGTATGCGTATTTCTGCGTATGCCCAACGCTTGTTAGATGGTTTACAAAAGATAGATTGGCCACAACCACTTAAGGATTCACAGACCAATTGGATCGGGAGAAGTGAGGGGGCAAGTGTTACTTTTCAGCTACATGAAAAATCGAATGTCAGCCTGAGCGCAGTCGAAGGCCAAATAGAAGTCTTTACAACCCGTCCCGACACCATTTTCGGGGTCTCCTTTATGACTTTGGCGCCGGAACATGATTTGGTGCATAAGATAACGACTCCTGAACAAAAAGCTGCCGTATCAGCCTACATTGAAGCCACCGCAAAACGATCGGAACGTGATCGTATGGCCGATGTAAAAACGATAACGGGTGCCTTTACGGGTGCCTACGCAGAACATCCCTTTACAAAAGAACCTATTCCGATTTGGATTGGGGATTATGTCTTGGCCGGCTATGGAACAGGAGCCGTGATGTCCGTTCCCTGCGGAGATCAACGCGACTATGACTTTGCGAAACATTTCAATATTCCGATTCCGAATATTTTCGAAGGGATAGATATTTCTGAAGAAGCTTTTTCCGAAAAGGAAAAGACAGTTATTACCAATTCAGATTTTTTAAACGGCTTACCGTATAAGAAGGCCTTGAAACGAGCGATTTTTGAACTGGAAAAAATTGGCCAGGGAAAAGGAAAGGTGAATTACCGTTTGCGCGATGCCGTATTCAGTAGACAACGGTATTGGGGGGAGCCTTTCCCCGTGTATTATGATGCCAACGGGATGCCACAGATGCTGGACGAACAGTTCTTGCCATTAAAATTGCCCGAAGTCGAAAAATATTTACCAACGGAAACCGGGGAACCGCCTTTAGGAAACGCAACCGAGTGGGCTTGGGATGCTGAAAAATCGATTGTTGTTAATTGTTCGATGATAGATTATAAGACCGTATTCCCATTGGAATTGAATACGATGCCAGGTTGGGCAGGAAGCTCCCAGTACTTTAATCGGTATATGGACCCGCATAATGACGAGGAGATTTTCTCTCAAAAAGCCATTAACTATTGGCAGGATGTGGACTTATATATTGGCGGTAGCGAGCATGCCACCGGGCATTTATTGTATTCCCGTTTTTGGCAAAAATTTATGTTCGATAAAGGCTTGGTTCCCAAAGATGAGTTTGCCAAGAAGTTGATTAATCAAGGGATGATAACGGGGACGAGTGCTTTTTTATATCAAATAATTCCCGGTGCAATGGCTATTGATAATTCTTTATTTGCAGGAATACCTATCAAAGGATTTTCAGATATTTTTGTTTCATCTGATATGATAGGTTTAATTGGGTATGAACCTAATACATTTGGTCATTTGGAAAACAATAAATCTAAACCGATTTTTGATTTTGTTAAGGAGAAAATTGAAGATTTGAGTAAATATTACTATACAGATGAAAATAATATTGAACATCAGTTAGGGCTAAAAATTTTACGTTTACATTTTGATGTTAACGTTGTTTTAGGGGATAACGTTCTTAATACTGACTTCGTTCAAAATAGTACTAAAAGCAGATTAAAAGATGATGTTGCTTTCTTTTTTAACAATGATGAAAAATTTATTGTTGAGCGAGAAATCGAAAAAATGTCCAAATCCAAGTACAATGTGGTTAACCCAGATGATATAGTCAAAGAGTTTGGGGCGGACAGTCTACGATTGTATGAAATGTTCTTAGGGCCTTTGGAGCAATCCAAACCTTGGAATACGGCTGGTATTACGGGTACGCATTCATTTTTGAAAAAACTTTGGCGTTTGTATCACTCAGGTGTAAATGAAACTTTTAAAGTTATCGATTCCCCCTTTGAGGGGGGCTCGGGGGGTGTTGACTCCGAAGTTTCAAAGGAGTCCTTAAAAACGCTACACAAGACCATTAAAAAAGTAGAGGAGGATATTGAGAGCTTCAGCTTCAATACTACGGTATCTACCTTTATGATCTGCGTCAATGAACTTTTGGCCCAAAAATGCATCAGTAGAAAAGTGTTGGAGCCATTGGCTATCTTGGTTTCTCCCTATGCACCCCACATTGCTGAAGAATTATGGGAGAAATTGGGGCATGAGGAATCTATTGCTACAGCACCCTTTCCAAAATTCGAGCAGAAATATTTGGTGGAGAGCAGCAAGGAATATCCGATATCGTTCAATGGAAAAATGAAGTTCACCCTGGAGCTTTCCTTAGACCTTTCCAAGGAAGAAATTGAGGAGGCCGTTATGGCCAATGAAAATACCCAACAACAACTACAAGGACGGGCGCCTAAAAAAGTAATTGTAGTTCCAGGTAAGATAGTAAATATCGTAGGCTAACAGCTTTACGGGAAGGTGCGACGAAGTGATCTGTAATTTTGGTACACGTATTCGGCAGGTTGCTTCACTGTGTTCGCCATGACGTCTTTACGGGGAGGTACTACGAAGTGATCTGTAACTCTGAAACACGGATTTGACAGATTGCTTCCCTGCGTTCGCAATGACCTCGCTGTTCTTTTCCAGGATATGGTTAATTTCATATCTTGTACCTTAGGTCACTTTCGACCAGTTGCCTTAATTATACATCATGGATTATATAGAAGTATTGGGACTTATTGCTGCTACCTTGACGACAGCGGCATTTGTTCCGCAGGTGTATAAAACCTATTTACATAAATCCACAAAGGATATTTCCTTGACCATGTATTCTGTTTTGTTGACCGGTGTATTGCTTTGGGTCATTTATGGGCTCTATATTAAAAGTTTGCCTATTGTCGCTGCAAATATGATTACGGCCTTATTATTGATTTTGATGTTGCTAATGAAAATAAAATATAAATAATTAACTACACCCCTATTAAATTTAGGGTATGATGATTAAAAAAATACTTTTTGGACAATTAACCCCTACCTTTTAACGATAATATGTTTGTTATCTGCATAATTAGCTTCAATTTTGCAGCATAACATTAAATGATAACATCATGATCGTTGGTATTCCAAAAGAGATTAAGAACAATGAAAGCCGGGTAGGTATGACACCTGCAGGGGTTTTCGAATTGGTAAAGCACAACCACAAAGTCTATGTCCAATCCGACGCTGGGGAGGGCAGTGGGTTTTTTAATCAGGATTACCAAAAGGCAGGTGCCGTAATTTTGGATACAATCGGTCAGATTTACGCAATCAGCGAAATGATCGTAAAAGTGAAGGAGCCTATTGCAGAGGAATATGATTTGATACAAAAAGGTCAAATCGTATTTACTTATTTCCACTTCGCATCAAGTGAAGTGCTGACCAAAGCAATGATTAAACAAAAAGCGATTTGCATTGCTTATGAAACGGTGGAGGATGAAGAGGGAACCTTACCATTATTGACCCCAATGTCTGAAGTGGCCGGAAGGATGGCGATACAGCAGGGTGCCAAATATTTGGAGAAACCTGTGAAAGGTCGTGGCGTACTTTTGGGGGGTGTCCCAGGCGTAGCACCTGGCAGGGTATTGGTATTAGGTGCGGGAGTTGTAGGAATACAGGCTGCTAAAATGGCAGCCGGTTTGGGTGCGCATGTGACCATATTGGATATTAATATGAAACGATTGCGTTATGCAAACGATGTTATGCCACCACATGTGGTCACTGAATTCTCGAGTGAGTTCAATATTAGAAGGCTTATCAAGAACCATGATCTTATTATCGGCGGGGTATTATTGAAAGGTGCCAAGGCCCCGAATTTGATTACCCGTGATATGTTAAAGGAAATGCGCCCTGGAACGGTAATCGTAGACGTTGCTGTCGATCAAGGTGGCTGTGTTGAAACCACTAGGCCGACTACACATGAAGATCCGGTTTATATCATCGATGACGTGGTACACTATTCCGTGGCCAATATGCCAGGGGCCGTTCCATATACTTCAACAGTGGCATTGACGAACGTAACCTTGCCGTACGCCTTAAAGCTGGCGAATATGGGCTGGGAAGCGGCATGTGAAAGTGACATTTCCTTAAAAAAGGGACTGAATATTGTGGAAGGAACTGTGGTCTATCAAGAAATTATAGAAGCTTTCGGTTGGGAAGTAGCTACAGCGTAAACATACATTTTGTCAGTATAAAGAACCTCGCAAGGCTATTTTGGTTTTGGCGGGGTTTTTGATTTTAAAAGTAGGAAATTCTCTGGTGAGAGTGAATCTTTACTATATTTAAGAGATTTAAAAATTGAAACGTTATGATGGGATATTATATATTGCTTGGGGCCATTGCCCTGGTAAGCTGGTTGGTAAGTAGAAAGTTAAAAAGTAAGTTTAAGTATTATTCCACTGTTCACTTAAAAAATGGGATGAGCGGTGCTGAGATTGCCGAAAAAATGCTTTCGGATAATGGAATACGTGATGTAAAGGTAATTTCTACTTCCGGAATGCTCACGGATCATTATAACCCTAAGAACAAGACGGTGAATTTGAGTGAAGGGGTATACAATCAAAGAAATGCTGCCGCTGCCGCTGTTGCAGCGCATGAATGTGGCCATGCCGTACAACATGCACAGGCATACGAATGGTTGGGTATCCGATCCAAATTGGTTCCGGTGGTTAGTGTAACTTCTGGAATGTCTACTTGGGTAGTTTTTGGAGGATTGATTTTGGGCGCCGCTGCCGGAATAGGATTTGGTTATTGGGTCGCCGTTGCCGGATTGATTATGATGGGCATGGCCACCTTGTTCAGTTTTATAACATTGCCGGTCGAATATGACGCAAGTAACCGGGCATTGGCATGGTTGAAGAAAAAAAATGTGGTTACCCCGCAAGAATATGATGGAGCGGAAGATTCCCTAAAATGGGCCGCACGAACGTATTTAGTTGCGGCAATCGGTTCTTTGGCAACTTTGTTCTACTGGGGACTTCAAGTTTTTGGGGGAAGGGATTAATATTTTTAACAATTTATGGTAAATACGGCCTTCTCAATTGGGGAGGCTTTTTTATATGGTTATCTGTCTATCAATTTGTTGGGCCAAGGAAATAAAGGTTTCCGTTCTGGATACCCCTTCTATTTGTTGTATCTCTTTGTTTAAAACTTGCATTAAATGCTCATTATCCCTGCATAAAACTTTGATTAGTATAGACCAGTTTCCGGTAGTGTAATGACATTCCAATACCTCTGGAATTTTTTCCAGTTGTTTCACGGCTTGGGGGTTGCTCATGGCCTTATCCAGATAGATACCAATATAGGCCATAGTGGTATAGCCCATTGCTTTTGGACTGATGACAAATTTAGAGCCTGATAAGAGTCCGGATGCTTCCAGTTGTCTTAACCGTTGGTGTATGGCAGCCCCAGAAATTCCGATACTCCGGGCAATTTCCAGAATTGGTTTTCTGGCATCGGCCATCAAAAACCTTAGAATTTTTTTATCGATACCATCAATCTTGGCTAGCGTTATGGTTGATTTCATATTTTTATATCAGACTACATATAAAAATACCCATTTGGTTTCATATTGATATATAAAAAGCACTAACTAATTACAGAATTTGGGTTATAGCCCAAATAAGGCACTTCGTATTCCTTAAAATTGACTCCGTGTGTTTTTAATTCCTCCAGTATAGGCTCATACACCTCTTTTGTGATAGGAATCTGTACTCCCGGTGTAGTGATTTTCCCATTGAGAATTTTGAGGGTGGCAATGGCAACAGGCAATCCAACTGTTTTGGCCATGGCGGTATGGGTCTGGTTTTCTCCAATGACCACTAATTTGGAATCTATTTGTTTCTTTTCGCCATTCAATTCATAGCCGAATTTATGGTACATGACAGTCATGTCTTTTTCGTCGTCTTTTAGGGTCCAGCTATCCTCAAGAATTTTTTGTAGGGCTTGTGCGGGTGTTGCGTTTGGAATTCCAATAAATCTGGAATCATCGAATAGGTTCAACTCCAACAATTTATCCCACCGAATATCGTCTTGGTCTAGTTTAAGATAATGTCTCAATTTTAATTCCACTGAATCCGTTGGGGAATAGGGTAAAAACAAATTAATGAATTCCCTATAGCTCATCTTTTCAGAATTTTCGATAGTAAAAGTATCATCCGTAGCCCCTAATTGAATGAACATATTCCATGCTTTGGAGAAACCCACACGGCGCATGGTACCTCTGTAGATGGTCAGCGCATTTTGCAGTCCGTAAGCTTCCCTATAGTTTAAGGAATCACGATTGGCATAGCCTTCAAAGCGTCCAAAACCTTCGACTTCAAAAAATTCGGTACGCCTAAAAAGCCGGTGATAAGGAATGTATTTAAAGGTCCCTTCCTGAAGGAACTTGGCGGTACCACCTTGTCCGGCCAGAACAACGTTTCTGGGGTTCCAGGTAAATTTATAGTTCCATAGGTTATTGTCGTTTTCCGGAGCTACCAAACCCCCACAAAAAGATTCGAATAAAATTATTTTTCCACCTTTATCACGAACACGGTCAATGACCTGCATGGCACTCATATGGTCGACACCGGGATCAAGTCCGATTTCATTCATGAATACCAAGCCTTTATCTTTTACGCTTTTATCAAGGGCAAGCAACTCTTGACTAACGTATGATGCGGTGACTAAGTGCTTTCCATGCTCCAAACAATCCTCGGCTACTTTGATGTGAAAACGTGCCGGAAGCATGGAAATAACAATATCAGCGTCGGAAATGGCATTCGTTCTTTCGATTTGCTTGAATATATCGAGCGTAATAACGGTGCAACTTTCATGGCTTGCAATACGTTCGGGTATGACTACGGGATCGATATCCCCAATGGTAATATGTAATTTTTCGGCTTCAGCTTTGCCTAATAGGTAATCCAACAAATAGGAAGTGGATTTGCCTGCACCGATAACAAGAATTTTTCGCATCATACGATTTGACTACTTTTGGTTAGTAATGAAATACTAAGGTATCAAATTGTTACATTTATAAGAAAAGTTAGGTAAAAAGTTATGAAAAAAACAATTTTGATTACAGCATGTCTGCTTGGGATGTTGTCCGTAGTTTTAGGTGCTTTTGGGGCACACGGATTGAAAAACTTGGTAGATGCGGATGCTGTGGCAATTTTTGAAACAGGCGTTCGGTATCAAATGTACCATGCTTTTTTTCTTTTCGTGCTTGGATTGATGCCCGATGCTTTGGTCAAATCCAAAAGAGCGATATACCTAAGTACGGTGATTGGCGTAATCCTTTTCTCGCTTTCAATTTATATATTGGCCCTGAGCGACCTTTTTCAATTTGATTTTAAGATAATTGGAATAGTTACCCCAATTGGAGGTGTTTTTTTGATAACCGCTTGGATTCTTTTAGGTTATGGAATTTTGAGATCTGATTATTTTAAATAGGTAGTGATGAAAGAATTTTATTGGCTATAAATCTGTATTTTCAGTTCGAAATGGTATTCGCATGATTAAAACCAAATTGTTAGGGCAAGTTCTAGGGCCGATTTCCTTTATTTTGATTCTGTTATTTTTTCACCCAGAAGGGCTTTCCAATCAAGCCAATGCGGTGCTGGCATCTACTGCCTGGATAGCAATTTGGTGGATTACCGAAGCGATACCGATTGCGGTCACCGCATTATTACCCCTTGTGTTGTTTCCGCTAACCGGTGGATTGGATTTGTCAGATACCTCCGGTTCCTTTGGTCACAAATATGTATTTCTATATATGGGTGGTTTCATCATAGCCATCGCAATTGAAAAGTGGAACCTGCATAGGCGAATTGCACTGAATATTATCAATTTGATTGGCTCTGATGTGCGAAAAATTATACTTGGATTTATGGTGGCAACCGCATTTTTATCCATGTGGATATCAAATACAGCAACGTCTGTAATGATGCTTCCCATCGGGTTGGCCATTATTAAACAGCTACGGGATAATCCAGATACGATAGCGGATGAAAACCAGACTTTTGGGAAGGCCTTAATGTTGGCTATAGCCTACAGTGCTTCCATTGGCGGTTTGGCCACCTTGATCGGTACCCCTCCAAACTTGGTGTTGGCAGGAGTAATTTTGGATACCTACGGTTACGAGATTACCTTTATGCAGTGGTTCGTTTTTGGCTTGCCTATTTCTATTATTTTGCTTTTTATCTGTTGGAAGTATTTGACCAGATACGCCTTTAATTTTAAACAAAAATCCTTTCCGGGAGGGAAACAGGAAATCAAACGATTATTGTCCCTATTGGGTAAAATTACCTATGAAGAGCGCGTTGTGGCCTTTGTTTTTGCGTTGACCGCTTTCTGTTGGATTACCCGATCATTTCTTTTGCAAAGGATCTTGCCCGGGTTGGATGATACCATAATCGCTATATTTTTTGCTATACTTTTGTTCTTGATACCTTCAAAGCAAAAGGGAGAGCAATTGATCAATTGGGAAGAAGCCGTAAAAATGCCATGGGGCATTATTTTATTGTTTGGCGGTGGCATGGCATTGGCCAAAGGTTTTGAAGAAAGCGGTCTTGCCAATTGGATCGGTAGTCAAATGACCTCATTATCCGGTCTCCCGATATTGATTTTAATTTTGGTCTTGATAGCTTCGGTTAATTTCTTGACGGAAATTACCTCGAATTTGGCCACAACAGCAATGCTTTTACCCGTATTGGCACCCATGGCCCTTACGATAGATGTGCATCCTTTTATTTTGATGGTAGGTGCCGCCGTGGCTGCATCTTGTGCGTTCATGTTACCAGTGGCAACGCCCCCAAACGCCGTTGTTTTTGGTTCGGGCTATTTGAGTATTCCCGATATGGTTAGCAAAGGTTTTATTATGAACGTTATTTCAATCGTAATTCTGACCTTATTTGTGTATTTTGTATTACCTGAATTATGGGGAATTACCATAGAAGGTTTTCCAGATAATCTAAAAAAATGAAACTATTGCTGATTCCGGATAAATTCAAAGGCTCCTTAACAAGTGAGGAAGTTTCAAAGGCCTTTATATCCGGAGTAAAAAAGGCGGATGTAAAATTTAGTTCCCATTATATTAAAGCTTCTGATGGAGGGGACGGTTTTATGGAGGCAGTGGCCAATTACAAAGTCTGTATTTCGGTTCAGGTAATTAGTGAGAATCCACTTGGTAAACCTATACAGTCCTACTATTTATATAATCAAGAAAGTAATTCGGCATATATAGAGCTAGCGAATGCTTCGGGCATGGAATTGCTGACAAAAGAAGAGCGAAACCCCTTGTTGACAAGTACCTTCGGTACCGGGTTACAAATTAAGGATGCTATTGAAAAAGGAATAAAAAAGGTATATATTGGCTTAGGGGGAAGTGCAACCAATGATGGAGGAATAGGCATTGCCCATGCTTTAGGCTATTTGTTTATGGATGCTGATGGTACTAAACTTCCACCTATCGGTAAAAACTTAAGCCAAATAAAAAGCATAGATGATACAGGAATATCCACCAAATTGGACCAAGTAACTTTTTTTGCCGTTAATGATGTCACCAACCCATTGCACGGAAAAAATGGAGCTGCACATGTCTATGCTGAACAAAAGGGAGCAACCCTTGATACGATTAAGGATTTGGATGAAGGCCTGAAAAATTTGGATGCCGTGGTCTCGGAAAAATATAATTTTCAAAATTCAAAAATACAAGGTTCAGGTGCCGCAGGAGGTTCGGCCTATGGTCTTAAAAGTTTTCTCGGGGCGGAATATGTTAGTGGTATCGATTTTATCTTGACACTTTCTGGGGTTAAGACCTTGTTAGCCAATGAGAAATTTGACTTTTTGATTACCGGGGAAGGCAAAATAGATGAACAGACCCTAAACGGAAAGTTGATAGCAGGCGTGTTGAACTTAGGAAAAAGCTATAATATTCCGGTATTGGCCATTTGTGGGAAGCTCGCAGTTTCTAGGGAGGAACTGAAAAAAAGAGGTCTTTTCGATGTTTTGGAAATACGGGATCCGGCTAAAAGTCTAGACTTCAATATGCAAAATGCCGCGGAATTGCTGACAAATAAAACGACAGCATATTTTCGTTCATTGCAAAACTAAATACACTTAAGAAATCTTCAAATATTATTTTTTTCTTAAAAAATGGATTTAAAACCAACAATAATGCATTAAATATAATTTTTCGATACATTTTATGCAATTAAAGGAATAGAGTAACTACGAATAGTTTCCATTTACAGTGTTTCTTTAATTGAATTCGTATTTCGACGAGAATTATGGCTAATTGAGCATTGAATATCAAGGGTTCATCTTTTATTTTTTTAATTTTACAGGAATAAATTTTCAATAGTATGAAAAGCGCATCCGCAAACGCCAAAGCAATATCTTTAAAGGAATACGGAATAACACATACCAATTTTCATTATCAAGAGGAGCCGGAACAACTACAAAAGGCTACACTAAATTTGGATATGGGAGTTGAAACCAACAACGGAACACTTGCCGTGAATACTGGGGAGTTTACGGGTAGATCTCCCATGGACCGTTTTATAGTTAAAGATGATATAACGAAGGATAAGGTTTGGTGGGGAAATATCAACATACCTTTTGAAAAGGAAAAATTTGATCTGTTACATCAAAAGGTAATATCGTATTTAAATAAAAAAGAACTTTTCGTTAGGGATAGTTATGCTTGCGCCGATCCAGAATACCAATTGAATATTAGGGTCATCAATGAATATCCTTGGTCTAATATGTTTGCATACAACATGTTTTTACGACCAACTGAAGATGAACTAGAAAATTTTACTCCAGAGTGGACGGTTATCAATGCTCCGGGATTTATGGCCGATGCTGAAAAGGACGGGACAAGACAGCATAATTTTGCAATTTTGAATTTTACCGATAAAATTGCGCTCATAGGAGGTACTGGTTATACCGGTGAAATCAAAAAAGGTATTTTCTCCGCCTTGAATTTCATACTACCGGTTTATAAGGAGACCTTACCCATGCACTGCTCGGCCAATGTTGGGAAGGACGGGGATACGGCCATCTTTTTCGGACTTTCTGGTACAGGTAAAACCACCTTGTCGACCGATCCAAACAGAAAATTGATTGGGGATGATGAACATGGTTGGACCAGCAGAAATACAGTTTTCAATTTTGAAGGAGGTTGTTATGCCAAGGTCATCAATTTATCCGAAGAGCAAGAACCTGAAATTTACGGAGCCATTAAACCAGGTGCTATTCTTGAAAATGTCGTATTGGATAGCCAAGGTAACGTAGATTTTGCCAATACTTCCATTACTCAGAATACTAGGGTTAGTTATCCGATTTATCATATCGATAATATACAACAGCCATCCATTGGTAAAAATGTCAAGAATATTTTCTTCCTTACCGCCGATGCCTTTGGGGTCTTGCCTCCCATATCCAAACTTACGCCTAGCCAAGCCGCATATCACTTTATATCGGGATACACGGCAAAAGTAGCTGGTACTGAAGCAGGGGTTGTTGAACCGCAACCTTCGTTTTCGGCATGTTTCGGTGCACCTTTTATGCCATTACATCCAGCTAAATATGCCGAGATGTTGAGTAAGAAAATGAAGGAATCAGGCGTAGACGTTTGGTTGGTAAACACAGGTTGGACGGGCGGACCTTACGGAGTAGGAACACGTATGAAGCTAAAATATACTCGGGCGATGATAACCGCTGCCTTGAACGGGGAATTGGGACTATATTCTTACGATAAATACCATATACATTCTGTTTTTGGAGTAGCGCAACCCAGGGAATGCCCAGGGGTGCCAACCTCGGTGTTAAGTCCTAGGTCAACTTGGAACGACGATGAAAAATACTATACGACCGCTTTCAAATTGACGAATGCTTTTAGGGAAAACTTTAAAAAGTATGAAAGTTATGCCAGTGAAGAAATAAGAAGGGGCGGGCCACAGCGGTACACGTTTTAACATAAAAAAAGCCTTGCAACGCAAGGCTTTTTTTATGTTATTTAAATCTATTATTTATTTACGCTGGTAATATATTTTTGAAGCGCCATGGTCATGGAAGGGGTTTCAGGGGTTGGGGCCTTTATATCTATTCTTAGTCCTGCTCCCGTTGCTGCATCTATGGTAGAATTACCAAAAACGGCAATCCTAGTCTCTTTCTGATCAAAATCTGGAAAATTCTGTAAAAGGGATTCTATTCCAGAAGGACTAAAGAAAACAAGAATATCATAATAAACATTTCTTAGATCAGAAAGGTCACTAATAACGGTTTTGTAAAAGATGGCCCTTTTCCAATGAATATTCAAAGTTTCCAAGGCTTCTGGAACATCTGGTTTAAGCGAATCCGACGAAGGAAGCAAAAATTTTTCGTCCTTATATTTCTTTATCATTGGAATCAAATCGGAAAAAAGGCGCTTACCTACATAGATTTTACGCTTTCTATAGACCACGTATTTTTGCAAATAATAGGCGACTGCTTCAGACTGACAGAAATACTTCATGGAATCTGGCACCTTAAAACGCATTTCCTCAGCAATTCTGAAAAAATGGTCTACAGCATTTCTACTCGTTAGGATAATGGCAGTAAAATCGTTCAAATCTATCTTCTGCTGTCGCACATTTTTTGCATCGACCCCTTCAACATGTATAAATGGTCTAAAATCTACCTTTACTTTCTCTTTCTCAATGAGTTTAGAATAGGGAGAATTTTCCATTTTTGGTTCCGGTTGGGACACCAAAATCGTTTTTACTTTCATATGCTGCACTATTTAAGAAAGCTTCCCATAATTAATAAGGGTGCAATTTCGAGTGCGCAAAGGTACAAAATAAAATAGAAGAAATAAGAGCTGATGAAATTTTGGTAATTCCTGATCACTGTTACCCAGCCAATTATATTTATGGCCAAAAATAAAATAGATGTGATGATAATTACAATTTTTGAATCAATTAAAACATATGTCAAAAGTACATTGGAGACGAACAATACTATACCAGCATAATTTAGGTAGGTTAATTTCTTAAAAATCAATTCATTAAATGTCCGGTAGGAATTAAAAACAAAGCCATTAAACAGCTGAATCAGGGTTTTCGCGCTCAGAAATATAAAAACCGCAGCCAGTAATAAAGGAAAAATGAAAGGATTTTTTTCTTCAGTTGGTCGTATATACGTTCTCCAAACAAAAAAGATGAACAGCGTGGTATTGATTACTTGAAAAAGACTCAATAGGATGTGGAACCAATTGAACAATTTTTCTTTTTTGGTGTACATCGTAATGTACTTGTTGTTAAAGGGTAGAATAAGAAAATTAAAAAAGCGGGAATAGTAAAAGCCTTTTGCAATAAGTGGGAATAGAAGACTACCCAATAATGTTAAGGTAATCCAATCGGTTTGGGCAAATGTTCTCGTGATAGGTTCCATTACTTGAAAGGCATTGGTTTCCCGTTAAGGCCATAAAAGAGGTTATTCTCAGAAATGACTACCCTAAAGTAACCAATGTTTTCCTTTTTTGTCTTTGGGAGCTGGAATTTAAAATTCGTAGTGTCCTGAGATTTTAGGCTTAATGTGTTTGGTTCCATTGTTTCAGGATTTATTTGTAAAGTTTCCTGCGGTATTTTATAATCATTCAAATAGGCAACGGCAAATTTTAATTTATTTAAATCGATGGATGTTTTGTAAGGGTTGTAAACTTTTAGGGATAGGTTTTTATCGGAATTCAAGGAAACTTCAGGGTCATCGACAATAGCTTCCACTTTTCGGAAAGAATCGAAATTCGGTATATATTTACCTTTGTAAAGTCCTCCATCGGCCCTTTCATATGAAAAAGTATGGTCATTGATATACTTTGAAATATAGGCCACATCCTTTCCTCTTACCTTCTCCTCAGAATCATCTATAGCGTATTGATTTTTGCGGTACATGTGATTGTTTAATGAGAAAGTTGGTGTTCCTCCTGTATAAAATGAATACATAGGGGCATTTCTATACGAATTTTCAAATACGACGGGCATAGACCCTACTTCATCTTGGATCGCCTTAGCCCATTCTCTATTGCCATGGGTTTCATAATAGAAATTGAATAATAAGGGTTGATAGGCAAGACCCAACCTTAAATAAACAATTAGCACCGTATTGATGAGTCCCAATCTAAATATCCATTTTAAGGCCTGTTCGTTCTTAAGCATATAATTATAGGTGATCACGACCAGAGGGATACAAATAATAATAATCCATTGGGTCTGCACCCTTCTATTGAAACTAGAGATAAAAAAGAAAAGTATGACCCCGTACGTAAGGATAATAAGGGCCTTGTTAAAAAGATCGTTTCTTTTTGTTTTAAAAAGGGACCAATAAATAAATGGAAAAGTAAGGCCAAAAATGGCAACCAAATTCACGAAAAATCCCAAGGTATATTTCTCAAAGTCATAAGCTCCGTTTGGCCTTTCATATAGATGATACTTAATGGGTACAAAATCATTTTCGTAGAGCCAATAAAAATGAGGGGCATAACAAATTAAGGCAACAAAAACCGATAACCAGGCGTACTTGTTACGAACTAATTTCAGATTCGACAAAAGCACAAAGAAGATGACCAAAACCGCGTGGTATTTACTATACATCAAGGCCGCCATGAATACACCTAATAACACTGAAAGACCAATGGATCGATTTTTTACAAAATGCTTATACGTCAATAAAAAAGAGCTGGTAAAGAATAGTAAAGGAGTATCGGGCAAAGTGAAGAAACCATATGCATTCAAAAGCGTCATGGAAAAAACCAGTATAAAAAAATGAGTTATATAATCATTTTTTTTTGGTGAATCTATCATTAACCATAACAATAAAATATTGACTGTTGACAGGATACAGCTCATGAAACGTACACCAAGTTCTCCATCAAAAAAATAACTGCTGACCTTGACCATTAAAGCTACCAAAGGAGGATGGTCGAAATACCCCCAAGCCATATTCTGACTGTAATACCAATAATAGGCCTCGTCAAATATGAGCTGCGTAAAATTGGATTGAACGAGGTTAAGAATAAAAATCGCAGTTAGAAAAAAGTAGAACTGCTTGGGAATTTTGGTCAACATTCGCATAGGATACTTGGCTACAAAATTACAAATTAAAGGTCATGTACCTAATTTAAAAATTTCATAAAGCTATTGTCGCCAGTTTTGATACGACCATTAAAACCTTACTTTTGTGTAAATACCTTGCAGTGCTATATGGCCAGTAGTTTAGTTATCATACCTACCTATAATGAAATAGAGAATGTCGAGGCCATAATTAGGGCGGTATTTGATTTGCAAAAAGAATTTCATGTGCTTATTGTAGATGATAATTCACCGGATAAAACGGGCGAACGCGTAAGAGGACTTCAAGAAGAATTCAAGGGCAAGCTTTTTTTGGAAACTAGATTGGAAAAATCAGGTTTAGGTACGGCGTACATTCACGGATTTAAATGGGCCATTCAAAAAGAATACGATTATATATTTGAGATGGATGCCGATTTTTCCCATACGCCTTCCGATTTATTACGCTTGCAACGAGCATGTATAAATGGTGCAGATGTGGCGGTAGGATCTAGGTATAAAAAAGGAGTTAACGTCGTGAATTGGCCTTTGTATAGGGTATTGCTGTCCTATGGTGCTTCTATTTATGTGAAGATGATAACCGGTATGCGCGTGCATGATCCAACAGCTGGTTTTGTGTGCTACAAGCGGCATGTCTTGGAAACTATTGATTTGGACTCGGTGCGTTTTGTAGGGTATGCTTTTCAGATAGAAATGAAGTTTAGGGCTTATTTAAAGAAATTCGATATTGAAGAAGTGTCCATTATTTTCCGGGACAGGGTGCTTGGGAAATCAAAAATGAGTTCCACAATCATTAGTGAGGCAGTCTGGGGTGTATTTGTAATGAAACTAAGAAGTCTCTTTTTAAGAAATAAATTTTAAGCATGGGTAAAATTCTATTGAAAAATGGCAGCATGGTCAATGAAGGAAGCATTCAAGAGAATGATATCCTTATAGCGGATGATCTCATCGTTAAGATAGCCAAGGATATTACGGATACTGAAGCAAAAGTTATAGATGTAAGTGGTTTGCTTATTTTACCTGGTATTATAGATGACCAAGTTCACTTTCGGGAGCCCGGCCTTACGCACAAAGGAACGATTGCAACAGAAAGTAGGGCAGCGCTGGCCGGTGGTATCACTACTTTTATGGAGCAACCCAATACTACGCCCCAAACGACCACTATAAAAAAACTTGAGGAAAAATTCAGTACTGCCGCGTCATCCTCATTTGCTAATTATTCCTTTCTTTTTGGGGGCACCAATGATAATTTGGAGGAGTTAAAGCGATTGGATAAGAATGCGTGCTCTGGCATTAAATTGTTTTTAGGGTCCTCAACGGGCAATATGTTGGTAGATGATGAAAAGGTGATAGAAAATATATTTAGGAATACGGAGATGGTCATTTCCGCCCATTGTGAAGATGAAACTACCATACGTGAAAATCTGGCTAAATACAAAGCTGAATACGGTGATGATATTCCGATAAAATTCCACCCCATTATTAGAAGTGAAAAGGCTTGTTACCTTTCATCGTCAAGGGCGATTGCCCTCGCCGAGAAAACAAACGCTAGATTACATGTATTCCACCTGTCAACGGGCAAGGAAACCCATTTGTTCCGCAATGACATTCCATTGGAGAAAAAGAAAATAACCGCCGAGGTCTGTATTCACCATCTGTGGTATTCCGATGCAGACTATGCGGAAAAAGGAACCTTGATCAAATGGAATCCTGCGGTCAAGACCGCGAAAGACCGAGATTTATTGTGGGCCGCATTGTTGGATGATCGTATCGATGTCATTGCAACTGATCACGCTCCCCATTTGCTGGAGGAAAAGGATAATGTTTATACCAAGGCACCATCTGGTGGACCCTTAGTGCAGCATGCGCTTTCGGCTATGTTGGAAAAGGTTGCCGATGGAACGATAAAGTTGGAAAAAATGGTACAGAAAATGTGCCATAATCCCGCCATTTTATTTCAGATTGAAAAACGGGGTTTTATACGGGAAGGCTATTTTGCCGATTTGGTGGTTGCCGACCTAAATAGCCCATATACCGTTACCAAAGAGAATATTGCCTATAAGTGTAAATGGTCTCCTTTTGAAGGTGTTACTTTTACTTCCAAAGTTAGGCACACGTTAATAAATGGGCATTTAGGGTATACCAACGGCACGTTTTCGGAAACACGTAACGCTAAAAGATTAACTTTTAATAGACCATGAAGAATAGCTTAATTTTTACCCTTGTAATGCTGCTCCTTTTTTCATGTGCGGAAAAATTGATTGAAAAGCCTGATAATTTAATTCCCAGTGATAAAATGGTGCTGATTTTAAAGGAATTGGCCATTGTTAATGCTGCAAAAGCAACCAATCTTTCCAAATTAAAGGAAAATGGTATCGACCCTACTATGTTTGTATTTGAAAAATATAAAATAGACAGTGCCCAATTTGTGGATAGTGATCGGTATTATGCCTCTATACCTTCAGAATATGAAGCTATTTACAAAGAAGTTGAAAACCAATTGGTAACAATGGGTGAAAAAATGCAAGAGCAAAAAAAAATCAGCGATAGTCTAAATCTTTTGAAAAAGTCCTTAAAAAAGGATGCTAATTCAAAATTGAATGACACTTTGAAAATTAAGAATGCTCCCCAATAAAACGTTTGGCAGAAAATGCTATAATAGTGTCCAAAGGTTCAAATTCAAATTCTAATGCACTTTTTACTTTTGAATTACTAAATTGGGAAGGATGTTGAAGGCCATAAATTGTGCTTTTGGTTATCGTTCTGGCTTTTCCAGTGAATAGGTTCATTAACCAATCTATACTTCTTCCGATCTGCAGCTGCCAAATTTTTAGTTTCTTTTGGGGTGGCTTTTTGCCCATCGCACTAGCTATATCTCCCAATAGTTCTTTATAGGAAAGATTTTCAGCGACAGTTATAAAACGTTCGCCTTGTATTTCAGAATTCATGAGGGTAGTCATTATTTTGATAACATCCGATACGGCAACAAACCCGGAACCGCCAGGGGGATAATAACGGTAACCTTTAGCCGCAGTTTTGAAGAAAGTCCCGCTACCGTTTTCCCAATAGCCTGGTCCTAGTATAACCCCCGGATTCACAATAACTACCTTTAACCCTTCCTGGGCACCACGCCATACTTCTATTTCTGCCAAGTATTTTGTAATTGCATACGGGTTGGCATGCTGTCTACTCCACTCGGTTTCTTCATCCGCTTTTTTACCGGTTACCGTTCTTCCGATAGTGCCAATGGTACTCACATAGCATAGTTTGTTGATACTTTCTGCGATACACATATTTACAATATTGGCTGTGCCTTCCCTATTGACACGTTCCAGTTTTTCAAAATCGGATGGGTTGAATGAAATAAATGCGGCACAATGGTACACATGGGTTACCTCGGTAAAGGCCATTTCTAAGGATGGAATATTCAGTAGATCACCTTGTATCCAATCTATTTTATTAAAAAGTAAATGAGCATCTGGGCTGTAATAGGAGAAGATTTTTTTAACCTGGTCCAGTTTTTCGGGAGTTCTATAAAGTGCCCGTACGGGTATTTTATCCATAACCAATTGTAGCAACAAATGCGACCCCACCAATCCTGTGCTTCCCGTAACTAAAACCATCTTTCAAAGTTAGCAAATACAGGCGGATAAATTCCGGCACTGAACTTCTGGGTACTGGGAAGAATTCCATTTATATTTGCAATTCAAATAAAATTCAGCATAGGATGACAACAAATTTTGTCAAGGAGTTACAATGGCGTGGAATGTTGCATGATGCGATGCCCGGAACAGAGGAACTTTTATTGGAAGAAATGCAATCTGCCTATATGGGTATCGACCCCACTGCAGATTCTTTACATATTGGTCACTTGGTGGGCGTTATGATGTTACGCCACTTTCAGTTGGCAGGTCATAAACCGTATGCCCTTATTGGGGGAGCTACGGGAATGATCGGGGATCCCTCCGGTAAATCTTCGGAACGTAACTTGCTTGATGAAAAAACCTTGCGGCATAATGAGAATGCCTTAAAGGAACAGTTGTCCCGTTTTTTGGATTTCACGGGAGGGGATAAAAATGCTGCAGTTCTGGTCAATAATTACGACTGGATGAAGGATTTTTCCTTTTTGGATTTTATCAGGGATGTAGGTAAGCACATTACGGTGAATTATATGATGTCTAAAGACTCCGTAAAAAAACGGCTGTCGGCAGAAGCCAAAGAAGGAATGTCCTTTACAGAATTCACCTATCAGCTTGTGCAGGGATATGATTTTCTTCATCTGTATAGAGAATACAATTGCAGCCTACAAATGGGAGGTAGTGACCAGTGGGGCAATATTACTACGGGTACGGAATTGATAAGGAGAATTGAAAACGGGAAGGGTTATGCGCTTACCTGTCCATTAATTACCAAGGCCGATGGTACTAAATTCGGAAAAACAGAAAGTGGTAATGTTTGGTTGGATGCAGAGCGTACATCACCCTATAAATTTTATCAATATTGGTTGAACACCTCTGATGACGATGCTGAAAAATACATCAAAATATTTACGTTCCTTGCTCAGAAAGAAATTGAGGATCTAACCATCGAGCATAAAAAAGCACCCCACATAAGGCTGTTGCAGAAACGATTGGCAGATGAAATTACTGTATTGGTACATTCACAAGGTGATTTGGACAATGCGGAGCGTGCAAGCGAAATTTTGTTCGGTAGGTCTACGGCATCTGACTTGAAGGGACTAAATGAAAAAACATTTTTGGAGATTTTTGAAGGGGTACCGCAGGCGGAACTTTCCAAATCTGAATTGAAGGACGGATTGGATATAATCGGGGCACTAGCGGCCAAAACCAACTTTTTAGGCTCCAATGGGGAAGCGAGAAGGGAATTGAAGCAAAACTCCATTTCGGTAAATAAAGAGAAAGTAAAGGAAGATTACCTGATTACCAAAGAAGATTTGATCAATGATAAATTTGTACTGTTGCAAAGGGGCAAAAAAAACTATTTTGTACTAGTATTGAAGTAGGTAAAGCAACCATTGGCATTAAGCTCCATCTTTATAAAAATATATTGCTATGGGAAAAAAACTTTTGATCGTTTTATCACTGGTGTTTTTTGCTTGCAATCCCGATGACGAATCCGAAATTGCAGATGCCGTCTTGGAAGGGGAGTGGGTTTTAACTCAAGTGTCATGTTTTTGCGGTTTCGAGCCTGAAACAGATTTTACCCTGACCCGAATACTATTTGATACGGATAATGATAAAATCACGGTCATCCAAAATGGCGAGAACACTTTTTCAGGGAAGCGGGCGAATATTACTATGGAGGGCAAGGTGATCGAATTGGTTTTGCCGATGACACGGTGTACCGTTTTGAAATTAACGGGTCGTTACTTACCCTTACCTTTCAGGACAATCCTCAAATAGCCGATGATGAGGTATCCTATACCTTTAAGCGATAAAGAAATTCCTATTCCTAAAACTTTGAAGTTCATTTAAAATAATTCAGTACATAGATCGTTATTATAGTACAAACCTCATTTTATGTTCAAGAGATATGCTATTGTTTTATGTGTTTTCATGATGTTTATTAATTGTGATAAACTTGACGAGTTAACAAAATTTGACATAGAATATAGTCAGAGGGCAACCATACCTTCCTCTACGGGCATGAATTTGCCTATCGATGTTTTTACTCCGGAAATGGAAACGAATTCAGAATCCAAATTCGCCGTAAACGATACCAGAAAAGATCTTATCGAGGAAATAACTTTGACAGTGTTGGAAATGGTTATCATTTCGCCCGACAATGCCGATTTTAGCTTTTTAAATTCAATAGAAGTGTATATATCTGCTGATGGTCTGGAAGAAATTCTAATAGCATCCTTAAATGAAGTGCCAGAAAATGCAGGGAATAGCATTATGTTGAATACATCCGATTTGGATTTAAAAGAATACATTAAAAAGGATGAATTTAGTCTGCGTTTAAATACGGTGACCGATGAATTGATAAGCACAGATCATGAATTGGAAGTGAAGTCCACCTTCTTTGTGGATGCGAAGATATTGGGAATTTAAAATTATTTTATTTCATGTCACGCAACGTTTCCGAAGGTATCTTATCTTCCTATTAGTAACATTCGTTAGGTCATGAGAAAAATTAGTATGTATACCTTTTTGGTCCTTGCCATTAGTGCTTGTTCAAATCCAGATGATTTTGGATTGGAATCTACCGAGTTTGTATTTACCGAACAAAAGTGGCAACTCATTAAAATGAGCAGTAGTTGGACAAATGATGAGAAAACCGGAGATGCTATGGAATGGCAAGAATACTATATCTTTTCCCCAGACAGTACATTTTCAAAATTTAGAGTAATGAATGGAAAGTCAGAAGAGGCAGCAGGCACATTTGCTGTGGTTCAATATGAAAATGATGCTGATGATTATTTGGAGCTGCATTTTGAAAGTGGCACAGCCATAAAAACAAGTTGTCACAGTGAACCTAAGGAGGTATTGCGTTTCCGTTCAAAAAATTCTATCGAAAGTACATGGAATGCTTGTGATGGTCTTGGGCTGGAGTATACGCTGATACCTAATTAAAGCACCATCAGATTACATCCCCTGATATCGGAATTGTCAAACCTACCTATAACTTCAAAAGAACCATCTGCATTCGCTTTACCTAAGTCTTGGGTTGCAATAAAGGAACAGGAATTAATGTTAGCTAAATCAATGACATTTATACCGCCAGTTTTCCCCGGTATTTGATAGGTAAAAGGATCTTCAGTGTCACGGACAAGTATTTTCATCCATTGGGGGCAGTGGAATACCCCATTCCCTTTCGAATAGGCTTGCGATAATAGTTCGGTCATTCCATATTCTGAGTGAATTTCGGTAACTCCAAAACCAATTTTCAACATGTTATGCAGTTCTTCCCGTATCATTTCCTTACGACGGCCTTTCATGCCACCTGTTTCCATAACCACGGTGTTTTCAAGGGAGAGCTGGTATTGCTCAGTAAACTCCAATAGCGCAAAGGAAACACCAATAAGCACTGTTTTATTCCCCTTATTTTGAAGTTCTTTTAATAACTGGTATAGCTGTTCGTATTCGTTTAAGAAAAAACCACTTTTCGGATGATTGGATTTGGTAATTAGATCTTCTACCATATAAATTAGGGAAGAGCCGGTTCGTTCCAGATAAGATGGTAATAAGGCCAAAATGCAATAGTCCTTAATAGTACCGTAAAATTTCTCGAAACCTTTCAAGTAACTCTGTTGATATAGCTCCAGTTCGGTTACGAAGTGTTTACTTGTTTCGGTGCCCGTTGTACCGCTACTGGTAAATAGTATTTCAGGTTTATTGTTGGAACTAAGCACCTTTTTCGATTTGAAAAATTCGATAGGTAGAAATGGGATTTGTTGTAGTGACTCAACCGCATCAGGATGTACGTTTAAATGAGTACAAAAAGTACGATAGACGTGGTTATTGGTGTATTGAAATTGAAAAATACGCAGCGCTTGGGTCTGGAATTCCCTTTCTGTGCGTAAATCGAAAATAGCATTTTGCTTCATGGACTTTCTTGGTTGAAGCAAAGGTACTGAACCAATTTATTTTCAAGGATGGGTTGTCCCGTAAAGAGAGGAGTTATTTAACCACCAATTTCCGGGTAATGGACTTATCGTTCTCGGTAACCTGAACAACATAGACACCGGGAGAAAGTCGTGAGATATCCAATGCTTTGTTGGTTAATCTATCTGTTAGAACCAATTCACCGAAAACATCATAGATGCTAACCTCCTTGACCTTGTTTTTTTCTGTGGTTATATAGACCACATCAGCCATAGCAGGGTTGGGATAAATCTTGAATCCACCTATTTCATCATGCTGTAGGTTATGGAAATTTGGTGCATCCTGAGCATATAGGCCAATAGAAAATACCATAAATAGCAAAAAGTAGATTTTCTTCATGATTAATTGATTTGGGATCAACTTTATAAAGGTATCTATTAGCTATTACCGGTTCGTAAAAATGTTGTGAAAGCTAAAAATTTGTTGGTCAATTAAATACGACTTGCAATTCATCGGAAAAATGTGTAATTCGCCGATGGGTATTAGGAGGATTAAATGGGAAATAAATTGAATCGAGCTTACTTA
This sequence comes from Flavobacteriales bacterium, assembly GCA_038256135.1. Taxonomy (GTDB): domain Bacteria; phylum Bacteroidota; class Bacteroidia; order Flavobacteriales; family Flavobacteriaceae; genus Maribacter. The sequence goes on from JBBSKR010000001.1 coordinate 82,096, forward strand.
ACGATCAATTTTCTAGTAGCCATCTTATCCTTTTCAAAAACTCTAAGAACATAGACACCTGCATCCAGGTCGGTTAGATTTAATTCTTTTCCTAAAATTGTCGTTTTAAGCAATAAAGTTCCAAAAACATCATAGATCAAAATATCCTTTGGAGCATTAAGCGTTGTAGAAATATAAACTTTACCATTTGCCACCGGGTTGGGATACATACTGAAACCATCAATATCCCCACTGTTTTGAGCCCTTTGCCCATAACTGAAGGAAATAAAAAGAAAAAAAATAATCAAGTAAAGGTGCTTCATACGCTACTACAGAACAAGTTGTGTGCCACAAATATAGGTATTTTGATTCCTGAAAGTCAATATGATAGGCCTATTCTTACCATTTATTCGATAAAACGTAAGAAAGCCCGCCCCAGATGGTTATCGGGATGGGCTTTTTGTAAAATAGGTGAGACCATTTCTTAAAATTGATAGCTGTATCCTAATGATATTGCCTGTCCTGGGTTTCGCAGGGAGTATATTTGGTCAGTGGCCCTAAAAGATTGATATACGCTTTCTACCTTGTCATTAAGCATATTGGTAAAACGCAGTGATATTTTTGAGCTTTTATCACTTCCAAATTCCTTTGAGACATTAAAGGTCAAATTATGGTACGGTAAAGTATAGACATCAGGTACGCCCCTGATACCTACCACTTCCAATGTCTTGCCTTGTACGTTGTAAAAAAGACCACTCTGCCATCCATTTGTCTCCCCTTTATAGTTAAAACCTACATTGATTAAGTAAGGCGATTGTCCCTGTAGATTCCTAGTAGGATTTATAGTTTCTCCATCCCTGACCGCCAATTGTCTGGAATTGAATTCTATCTCACTCATATCTACCTCAGATTTGATTACGGAGACATTGGCGTTAAAGGAGATATCCTTCAATCCTTGGTTCAAAATACCAAGCCCTTGCCTAACCTCTAATTCGACACCAATGACGGAGGCAGATTCTACGTTTCTTGGGGTGAAATTATTCGGTGCCTGCTCAAAGGCAACAAGTTCTATAGGGTTGTCAAAATCCTTGTAAAAACCACTTAGCGCAAAAAATTGGCCTTCTTCGCCATAGCGCTCGAAACGTAGGTCAAAATTACCGATGTAGGTAGGTTCAATATCCAAATTACCGATGAAGACTCTATTGGTAAGTGGGTCGAATATTTCGGCGATGGAGGCTTCCTTAAACGAGGGTCTAGCAGTTGTTCGGGAATATGAAGCTCTTAATTTGGTATTTCCTTCCTCATTGAAATCATAGATTAGGTTTGCAGATGGGAAAAAATCGGTGGCATCAATGATTTTTTCCTCATTCAATACGACGTCGCCAAGGTTATTCTGCCCTGTGTAAAAGAGTTCGAATTTTTCGTAGCGTAGTCCTAATATACTTTTAAGTCTATCGCTGAACTTAAATTCTTCCGATACATAGGCAGCTGCAAGCGTTGAACTGGATTCAAAACTGTTCGTCGGCTCAAAATTACCGTCTACGTAGGTTCCCTGTCTTGTTTGTGGTGTCCATATATTCTCAGGAAGCAAAAGATTGTTAGCATCCCCGTTTATTGGGGTAGCGGGATTATTGGTGGTAGTAAGAAAATATTGGTTGATACCAAAGTCCCTGTTTTTATACGTATACGCTCCGCCGAATAATACTTTGGCGTCCCTACCGAACAACATATGTTTGTTCGTAATATCGAACTTACCGGCCAAATTTATTTCTTCAAGATCTCGCCAAATACGGGTCGGGGGCCCAAAACTACTTGGGCGTATGATCAAATTACCTAAATCATTGATTTCAAAACTGGTAAAACGTACATCCTTATCCTGTATTATGGAAAGCGTAGGGGATAGCTTCCATTCATAGGTCCAGGAGGCATCACTGTTGGTATGGGTACCTCCTAAGAAACCATTTGTTATGGAACGTTCCGCGTATTCGATATTGTCCCTTACGCCGCTTACTTCGTCAAAAAGCAAGGATTGGACATTAAAAAAGGCATTTCTTGATTCGCCGTTCTGAATGTGTAAAACATTTAGTTTGTATTTGGATTTTTTAGTCTTTAAGGCCACCCCTCCCAAGGCACTGATCAACACATTGTTAACGGAAATATCACCAGATTGTAACCGATCGGGTTCCAGTTCATAGATACTGCTGCTAGAGCGGTCCTTGAACCAGAAATTATTTTCGGCATCTTCATAGAAATCGTTCGTACTACGGTAGCTCAGGGCGGCTTGGAAACCCAATCGTGTTTCCTCTCCAAGGGTATATTGGTTACCAAGCGACAGACCAAAATTATAGTTCATAAAATTTTGCTCCCGTTCTACACCCATTTGCGGGGTCAAGCGCTGTGTAAGTTGCGTAAGTACTGTACTGCCAGCCGATGGAGGTGGAATAGGTTGCCCCTCGGCAATAGGTAACGATCTAAAGCCATCATCAAAGCCCAAGAAATCGGTACCACTGGTCTTCGATGATAGGGCATCATTATTGAAATGCATATTTGAATTATAGCTAACACCCAACGATAGGCCATACTCTTGATTGGTAGGGATATCTTTAGTAATGATATCCACGTAACCCCCAGTGAAATCCGCTGAAGATTCAGGAGTAAATGATTTAACCACTTGTATATTGTCCAAGATAGTGGTAGGGAATATATCCAACTGCAGGGTATTACGGTCTGGATCTAGACCGGGTACATCCATGCCGTTGAGCAGCGTTTTGGTATACCGGTCTCCCAAACCCCTAACATAAACATACTTTCCACCTTGTACGGATACGCCAGGTACGGCCCTTACAGCACTGGCGATATCATTGGCTCCTGTTCGTTTTATACTTTGAAGGGATAGGCCGTCCAAAAGTTTGACCGCCGCTTTTTGGACTTGTAGCACCGAGGCTTCTGTATTTTTTGATACGGTAGTGGTGACGACTACTTCGTCCAGTTGGTTGGCCAATGCGTTTAGGGTGACATCCAAGGGCGTATAGGCATTGGTTTTGACCTCCACCCCCGTAATTTCTTTGGTTTCATAACCTAAATAGGACAAGAGTACTGTGTAGGTTCCCGGTTCTATTTCAAGGCTATACTTTCCATCAAAATCAGAGGTTGTTCCTTTAGTGGTACCTTTAATGATGATATTGGCAAAAGGGAGTACATCGTTGATTTCCCCATCATTAAGGGTTCCGGAGATACCACTTTGTCCATAGGAAAATTGTAAACCTAAAAGAAGCAGTATAAATAATGTTAGTCTATTTTTAATCATTTTCATTGTTCTTTAAATGGAATAAATGCCCGCTGGACGTATAGTTCCAACGGGCATTTTAGTATTTAGTTCTTTGTTCTTTAGAAACCTAAACCTGCTTTTGCGTTGGCATAGGTCCACGCAAAGAAAGAAGTATCGGCACCAACAGTTTCTTCACCCGCGGTAACCGAAGTTGCCCACGTCGCAGAATCTGCAATGAAGTCCGTTGGAATGGTTATGCTGTTCAACGTATGCATGGCAGTAACATCAGTAACTCCAGTTGGAAGTACGATTTGCCATTCGGAAAAGTTTAAAGTCCCATTGTTATAAGTGGTAGCTGATTTATCACCGTTCAAACGTACTAGTTGTGCATCTGAGAAACCGGAGACATATACGTTATTGATACTGGCTTCAAGTCCATCCCTATAGTCGGCGATTCTTCTAGAACCTTCGCCCGTAGCATCGGTGTTACCCAACAAAGTAATATTGTTCAATGTATAACCACCAGTTGTACTTCCCTCTGGACCGTCAAGTTCCAAGGCACTGTCTGAATTAAGTCCTTGAACAACCATACCATTGGTAATAGTGCCAGAATAAGCTTGATCTAAATCAATGCCATCATCGTTAACGGACCATATAAAGACATTCGTTACGTTTACGCTACCTCCAAAAATTTCAAGACCGTCATCTTCGTTAGCTACAATCTCTATCTGATTTACCGTAGTTCCCGTACCTACACCACCAAGGGTAAGGCCGTTAATCTCGTTTCCTTCACCGATCAATGCCCCGCCATGTCTGATGGAAATGTATTCCATTGCACCAGAATCATCCGCTGGATCCGTACCTCCATATAAACCGAACGTATCACTGGCAGGAATACCTTCAATTTGTGTCTCCGTTACATCACCAGTTAAAGATGCAGGCGCAAAACCTAGCACCAAGACACCGCCCCAAAGACGTGTATCATTTTGATCTAAGTTGGTGCCAGCGGTTTGACCTACCTGAATATTATCTTGCTCACTAGTAAAGATAATAGGTCTTTCGGCAGTACCCACGGCATTTATTTTAGATCCTCTCTGAACTACCAAGGCAGAAGCCAAGGAACCTGATCCTGCTTCACCTTTAATAATCGTACCAGGTTCTATCGTCAAAGTAACCCCAACCCCAACGACTACTTTACCACCTAAAAAGTAAATGTTATCACGGGTCCAAGTTGTATCCTCGGTGATTTCCCCACTTACGAATAATTCACCGGCACAGGAACCTCCAAAATCGATTTCAGTTTCATCGCCATTTAAAACTCCATCGCTACAAGTTGCTACAACTGGTGGTACTTCTGCACATGCCTGGCAATTGAGACCTCCACAGTCAATTGCTGTTTCTCCATTATTTAAGATACCGTCATTACAAGTTGCTGTTTCCACAACGATTGGTGGCGTATCGTCATCCGAACACCCAATAACCAACAGGGAGAAAATAATCAATGTTGATGTTAAAATTTTTTTCATAATAGTTAGTTTATAATTTTTGTTAATTATTCAAAGCGCTTTCAATAAGCATGGCAAAGAAAGTCAGCAGTTGTAAAACTCGGGTTACGCCCATGTTAAACCTTTATTTTATTAGTGTTACCTAAACGTTACTACATTAAATCAATGTTAACTCGTGCAGCCGTAATAGTATTATCTTTACTTTTGAGGCAATCGATCATTTGAAAACCATGAAATGAGCCGTAATAATTCTAGATACCGACCGAAAATGTTTATTGGCGAATTACATCAGACCTTTAAAAATCAAATAAATAGCAAGAGATGAAAAAGAAGAATATTAGGATACTTTTAGTAGATGATGAACCGGATATTCTTGAAATTATAGGCTATAATCTTTCTGCGGAAGGCTACGATGTATATACGGCCAAAAATGGTGCGGACGGGGTTGCAAAGGCAAAAAAGAAAAATCCCCACCTCATTATTTTAGATGTAATGATGCCCGAAATGGATGGTATTGAAGCCTGTGAAATCTTGAGGCGTACCCCAGGAATGGAAAATACCATTATCACCTTTTTAACCGCTAGGGGAGAAGACTATTCGCAAGTAGCAGGTTTTGATGCAGGTGCCGATGATTATATTACCAAACCCATAAAGCCCAAAGTGTTGGTCAGTAAGGTCAATGCCCTTTTAAGACGGGTCAAAAACGAGGAAAATACCCAAGATGACATTACCAAAGTAGGGGATATTATTATCAATAGGGAAGAATATAAAATCATTAAAAAGGGGAAAGAGATTATTTTACCGAGAAAGGAATTTGAATTGTTGGCCCTTCTTACTTCCAAACCTAGTAAGGTTTTTAAAAGGGAAGTTATACTTGATAGGGTTTGGGGTAATGAAGTTGTGGTCGGTGGGCGTACCATAGATGTTCATATTAGAAAACTACGGGAAAAAATTGGGGAAGACCATTTTAAAACGGTGAAAGGCGTAGGATATAAGTTTGTACTCTAAATGGCAGCTCCTGTCCGTTCTAGAAAGTCATATCGCTTCGCATTCCGATCTTCTATATATATTGCCCTAAGTGCAACAGTTGTTCTATATATTTTATTATGGTCTTTCAAGGCAATGAATTGGGGGTTACTAGGTTCTGCTTCAATTCTATTTTTTATCACATCCTTCGTCACCCTTCAGATACGAATAGAAAAATTTATTTATAAAAGGATAAAAAAAATCTACGATGACGTGGCCTTGTTGGAATCATCCAAAATACCTTCATACCCTGTAACCACCGACATGAAAACCTTAACGGCCGAGATTGAAAAATTTGCCAAGGATAAAAAAGTAGAAATAGATACCTTAAAAATTCGGGAAGAATACCGTAAAGACTTTTTAGGAAACGTTTCGCATGAATTGAAAACCCCATTATTTACTGTACAGGGTTATTTGGAAACGCTTTTGGATGGCGCCATTGACGATAAGAATGTTAGGAAGAAATACATCATTCGTGCAAATAAGGCAGTCGACCGCTTAATCTATATTGTAAAGGACCTTGATCTAATTACGAAACTAGAGGTTGGTGATCTTAATTTGGAAAAGAAATCCTTTAACATAGTAGAATTGATTCAAAGTGTTTTCGATCTATTGGAGATGAAAGCTGCCAAAAGGAATATTACCCTCACTTTTGATTTCCTATATCCAAAACCTATCTTGGTATTTGCCGATAAGGAAAAGATTCAACAGGTACTTACCAATTTGCTGGTGAACTCTATCAAATATGGCAATGACAATGGTACTACAGAAGTAAGTGTAGAGAATTTGGTAAAGAACAAGGTAATCATTCGTGTGACCGATAATGGGGAAGGTATACCTTCGGCACACATACCAAGACTTTTTGAACGTTTTTACAGGGTTGATCAAAGTGGCAGTAGACGTGAAGGAGGCTCAGGTTTAGGACTGGCCATTGTAAAGCACGTTATCGAGGCCCACGGTGAGAAAATTTATGTAGAAAGTGCCGTAGAGGTAGGATCTGAATTTTCCTTTACATTGGAGAAAAGTAAGTCGCCATTAGAAAAAAACGATAAACTTAAACCCTCCATTTTTTCTTAGCTTTGCCGCAGTTTAGAATTTCAATTTGTGGGAAGTAAAAATAAATTTCGCGTTGCTTGTTACCGTTGGATAACTAGGGCCAATATCTGAAATGAATTTTTTTTAATTTTGAAAGAGATTGTGGTTTCTGAGCGGGGAGGGCTCAGGTAATAAGCTGATTTTTTGCTGATCGGAAAATGCGCAAATTTAGCCAGTTTTTCTTCGATGTAAAGTCTTGTGCTATTTCCCACAAGAATCAATTTGTTCTTTTTATTTTCTCCAGCTTTCCCATCCAAATTTCGCTTAACTTCCTAGCAAAAGCACTTGAATTATATTTCAGATCATCATCACTAATTCTATTTTACATTCCATTCCAGAACTAGATCCGTTATTTTTTGATAGAGAAGCCAATCTACCGACGGAAAAAACACAATCAAAATAGTCCATTTGAGGAAAAGCTCCAATAAAGAGTCTTCATTTTCGACTTACAGTAATTATTTTTAGGATGCTCATATCTTAAGCGGTTTCGACGCCAAAGCGTTGCAAGAATTGGACAAAAATCCAAGAAGACTGGATCGATAAGATCCAGTCAAATATGATTTTGCTTTATTCGGTCTATGGGTTTTTGAAAAATTTTAATATAAATCTACATTCGTGTCAGTCAAGGTCTTTACAAATGCGACCAATGCATTCTGCTCCTCGATGGTAAGCTTGAGTTCATCAAAAGGTAAAGTTTGTCTTTCCAAGTCAAAGCCCAAGCCACTACCGCCTCCTTTATTATAAAAATCCATTACTTCTTCCAATGTAGCGTAAACGCCATTATGCATATAGGGAGCTGTTACATCCGCATTACGCACGGTTGGGGTCTTGAACATACCTCTATGCAGCTCTTCCCCATACATCCAAAAAAACCCTAGATCACTATCCAGTTCAAGATTATCGGATGTTTCTGGAACCCCAATAACTTCTTTTTCAGCTTCTGTGTAAAAAGGTGGTACAGTTCCATTGGTCAACGGCATAAAATGACAGGTTGCACAAAGTGCCTTGCCCATAAATAGATTAAGCCCTAGCTTCTCTTCTTCCGAGAACGTAGTTTCCTCTCCCCTCATGTTACGGTCAAACTTACTGTCAAATCCATTTAGTGTTCCCACATAAGCCGAAATGGCTTTTACAATATGGATGTTCTTTAATTTGGTATTTGGAAATACCTGCTCAAGCCTATTTTGATAAACGGTATCCTTTAAAATTTCATCTGAAAATTGATGTACATTGGAATTGAACTCAATCTCATTATTAAAAACCGAGGTGATTTGGTCTGAAAGTGTTGGGGACCTTCCGTCCCAAAAAAAACTTTTTTGAAAAATGGAATTGATCAAGGTAGGTGTATTCCTCTCTAGAGGGTTGCCCATATTATCTAAGTTTGTGATTTGCCCGTCAGCATATGCCTTCTCTGGAAGATGGCAGGTAACGCAGGCCATACTTCCATTATTTGCAAGTTTTGGCTCAAAAAACAACTTTTTACCCAACTCAATTTTTTCGTTGGAAGGTTCCCTATCTATGGGGGGAGTGAAATAATTGGTATTAAAGGAATTCTTTTCAAAAAAAGTAGGCGCATCAAAATTAAATGGCTTGTTGTCTACGTCTTTCCATAAAGTAGAGGTATTTCTGATTTCGGTCCAACTTCTGGTAATGGGATTTAAATGTTCCCGGATGAATTGGTAGCGGTCGAACGAATCAAAATCTGTATGGGAATTTAGATACGCCACAGCTTCATCTATTTGTTGGCCAATTAATATATCTAGTGCCTTATCTTTTACTTTTATAATTATCGCCACTGAATTTGCATAGGCTTCTTTTAAACTACGGAGTGAAAGGCCACTTTCCATTAAACCCAAATGACTCACCGGGGTGTCAAACCCAGAGATGCCATGACTTATAATTCGAAGCAATTGTTGTTGTGTGGCAATAAAGAAACGTTGCGCGTCAAGAGGGCGGTCTTTAATATTATTTTCCAAATTCTTCAATAAGCCCTTCGTCAATCTTACTTCCACATGAAACTGTTCCTTTGATGTGCCACCGTCAAAGATACTTTCCTCTATTTTCTGTAATCCAAAAGGACGCATAATTTTTCCAGTATCCTCTTTGTAATAGGGCAAAGCAGGACCGTTGGCCCTATGTCCTACTTCCGGGTTTAAATAGGATGCATAGGCTTCCCCTTTTTTAAACTCCTGCCGGGCTAAAGTGAATATTCGTTTGGCTTCCCGATCATTCGGTTCCAAGTATAATAAACTATCCAAGTATATGCTTGAATTAACAATGTTAGACAGGTATTGGTTTTGCACCGTTGTCCAATCAACTAAAATTTCTTCTTTTTCTTCGGCACAGGAAAGGAATAGTAAAAAAATACATAAAAGATAAATAGGATTTTTCATAGCAAATATTTTAATAAAAAGAGTCTCCATGTATTTATCATGGAGACTACTTTTGTTGTAAAGTTTGAATTTCTATTATCGAGGAAGACCTCTTAATATAACAATTTGACCACCTTGATCATCTTCCCTTGCACCAGCTGCAATCGCCTCGGGATTGGTTTCCATATCATGACCGTCCAATCCTTTGAAATCATCACTTTCCCAGTAGTGTGGTTGTAGGTTCAACAAAAAGGTATTAGGTACTCCAATTTTATCCGAAATATCTTCAAGAGCCCCAAATTCACCACTGAAACCGGTACTGCCTGTTGGATCTAAATCTTGACGAACAATCAATTCCAATACGACCCTTGAATTGTTTCCATTCAAATCAGATTGATAGATATAAGCTGCATGGCCCCTGTCAAAAGAGTTGGGATCTTCTTGATAGTAAACAAAGTTTTCGGTTACTGTAATGTTATCAGGACTTTGTAGCATCGGATTATTACCATCAGCATTATTGGTATCTGTGTTACCACTAACAATTTGGGTCAATTTTCCAGTCAAAGGGGAATTTTCATCCAATTCCAGCTTGTAGACGGTACCCCAATCGTTATATGTACCTCTTCCTGGTCCTCTGCCGGTTACAGCAAAAAATACATTTCTTCCCGATGCATCAGCACCCTTTTGGTAATCAACATCTTCTACGCGCATAAAGGCAGAAGCGTAAACCCCTACACAGGCATCTTCCATTTCGTTTTTGGTAAGTGCAGCTCCGTTTTCAATTTCAACGAATTCAACATCATAGGACACCTGAAAATCCAAATTCGACTCATTGTAAATAGTACTGGCAGCGACATTCTGTACACCCCCTACACCATCTGAAACCTGCTTGAATCTAAGCACATAAATCTTACCCCCCGTCAAATCAGCATCACCGGTTTCCGAATAATATAAAGTAACCTGACCTTCTGATCCACTGGAGTCATCATCGCCTCCTATGATTACGGTTTTACCGGAATAGGTATCCTTAGGTAACGGTACGGCATTCTCCCAAGCGAATTCACCCAAAGCATCAAGGCCGAAATCGGCCGTTGGTGTTGGCGTGCCAATATAGGGGTCGATACCTTTAACATCATAGTTGAAGCTTTCTGAAGCAGAAAGGAACAAATCGGTACTTCCACCGTGAATATTAGCTTCCCACATCGTACCTGAACACTGTCTTGCAAAATCTGCAACCCCTGAATTTAACAACCAATCTCCCTCTATAGGATTTAGATTGGCATCCAACCTAATTCTTGCAACTCCGTAGTCATCTTCGGCATTGGTAATATAAATATAGCCATCACTGCTTGGATCCCTTACAAAACCTGCACCATCCTGCGCGCCAACTAATTGAAATCCATTGCTAAGTGTGTCTCTAGAACTAATTAAGGAATACGCTTTAACAAAGTTGAATTGTGGTTGCATGGCAACCAATGGCTCAAGCCAAGATTTGTTTTCAAACATCGTGGTAGAAGGAGTAAAATCCTCCCCATCCGCTCCGTCTTCACCATCAGCACCATCAGCACCATTTACTCCATCAATACCATCACTACCGTTAATACCATCCATGCCATCTTCGGGATCACAACTTACGATAGCGAGCCCTAAAGTGGAAAGGAGCAGAGTTTTTAATAAAAGCTTTTTTGATTTTTTCATTTTCAATACAGTTTTAAGGTTATAATATGGCAAAACTACATCGAGTCTCTTGTGTTAAGGTTCCCTTAAAATTAGTATTGTATTATGCTTGTTTTAACTTAAGGTTAACATGTAAATTTAATGCAAACTAAAATTGATTAAATCTTGAATTAATTGTCATAAAAGTAATTTATCAATCACAATCTACTGATTTTGTTGTATTTATGTATTATCACTATTTCTCTTAAATCTAAATTTTGCTTTACTCTCCCCCGCAATGGACTTACAATGGCCTCTTTGATTATCAAATGATTTTCACCTTTAACCTGATGTCACGAAGTACACTAATTCCCATCCTCTCTTTTTTCTTAGCTTTGCCGCAGTTTAGAATTTCAATTTGTGGGAAGTAAAAATAAATTAAAACGATTTCAGGAAAACGAAACATTTTCTAACGTCATTCAACCCTCTCGGGAAGAAATTACGAGTGGATTTGTACTTAAGGGAAAATGGCAGACCCATTTTAAGAATGATAACCCGTTGGTGCTAGAATTAGGATGTGGCAAAGGGGAATATACCGTCGGATTAGCGAAAAGATTTCCAAATAAAAATTTTATAGGGATCGATATAAAAGGGGCCCGATTTTGGAGAGGCGCCAAGACTGCAATTGCCGAAAAATTATCCAATGTTGCTTTTTTGCGGACTCAAATAGAATTGGTGGATCAAATTTTCGGAGAACGGGAAGTAGCTGAAATATGGATTACCTTTCCAGACCCACAGATAAAATACAAACGAACCAAGCACCGAATGACCAATAGGGAGTTTTTGGAGCGATATAAAAGAATTTTGTCTCCCAAGGGTACGGTGAATCTTAAGACCGATAGTGAGTATATGCACGGGTATACGTTGGGGCTTCTTCATGGTCTTGGTCTAGAGGTACTTTACTCCAATCACGATATTTACAAAAATGAGGGTAGCCCGCAAGAAGTTCTTGAAATACAGACTTTCTATGAAAATCAGTTTCTTGAAAAGGGAAAACCAATTACCTTTATCAGGTTTAGGGTAAACTGACGCCATGCAGCAACTAGCAACTTTATTTGTTTTCACCTTTGGCGCCGCTTTTTTTGCATCATTACCACCGGGGTTGCTAAATTTGAACGCTGCTAAAACCAGTGTTGAGGAAGGGAAATCAAATGGGGTTATTTTCGCATTAGGCGTTGCGGTAGCCGTCATGCTACAGACCTATATTGCCGTACGTATAGCGAAGTACATTTCAAGAAACCAACACGTTGTAGAGGTTTTATTGCAAATCGCCTTGGTATTGTTTTTTATTTTGGCAATTTACTTTTTTTTAAAAGCAAAGAAGCTGCATAAAGAACCGTTTGTGGTTGTAGAAGCCAAAAAACGCAATAGTTTTTCTAAGGGTGTTTTCTTGGCGTTGATCAACTTGCTGGCAATTCCTTATTACAGCGGTTTGAACACCGTATTTCATAGTCAAGGGATTATGACCTACAAGGTAATAGACGAGATTTTTTATATTTTGGCAGCAGGTAGCGGCACCTTTTTAGCTATGTATCTTTATGTTGTCTATTTCAATAAAATGGAGCATAGAACAAATGCATTCTCGAAAAACAGTAATTATATATTGAGTGCCTTAATGATAATCTTATTTATAATCACGGGTATTAGATTATTGAATAAAAGTTAGGATGCCTGTGAAACCTGAAAACGAAAATTTCTTTGATAAAGTGTATCAGATAGCCAGGTTGATTCCTGAGGGGCGGGTAACTTCCTATGGTGCCATTGCTAAATATTTAGGGGCCGCGCGCAGTGCAAGAATGGTGGGTTGGGCCATGAACGCTTCGCATGATATGGACGATATCCCAGCACATAGGGTAGTTAATAAAGCGGGACTCCTTACAGGTAAACATCATTTTGATGGAACCAATCTAATGCAACAGCTTCTGGAAGGGGAAGGGGTTGAAATCGTGGATCATCAAATTGTAAATTTGGGGAAGTATTTTTGGGACCCTTTTAAAGAGCTTCATGGTGCTATTTGAACTTATTCAAAGGTTAGGGTAAACGTCGTGTTTTCGTTGGAAACTACCCGAATAGAACCACCGTGCAATCGCATGATTTGTTTCGTAAGACTTAAACCAATTCCTGTTCCCGCAGTTTTAGTGGTAAAAAAGGGAACAAAGATTTCATCTAAAAGTTCCGGTGAAATCCCTGGGCCATTGTCGGTAACCGCAATGTATTTTTTGCCTTGAATATCAGCCCCCGCTTGTATTACGATGCGACCATTTTCTTGGTCTTCAATGGCTTGTTGTGCATTTTTGCCTAAATTCAGCAACACTTGGGTCAGTTGTTTCTCATCGATATAAAGTTCTAAATCTTCGGGTTCACAATACATTTCCAAAGTAATATGATGTTCATTGGTGTACTCCTGTAAAAGCAACCTTACCTTATCTAAAATCTTTTTAGCTGGAATCAATTTCCTATCTGGCTCGGGAACGCTCAAAAAAGTTCGGTAAGACTGTACAAAGCTCATCAAATCATTGCCTTGTTCCTTTATCACTTCCAGGCCCTTTGCTGTGTTCTTGATCTGAATTTCCCCAAATGCTTCTGGGAGGGATAATTCATTTCCTTTTTTAAAATATTTTAAAATGGATTCTGAAATCGATGTGATCGGGGTAATGGTATTCATGATTTCGTGGGTCAAGACCCGTATCAGTTTTACCCACGAATCCGTTTCCTTGTCATCCAATTCTTTTTGTATATCATGAACAATAACAAGTAATAGTTTTTTCCCCTCAATGGTTATCGGGGTACATTTTAAGGTCAGTTCTTTTTTGCCACGTTCATTGCCTAAGGAATAGATGGTACTTTCAAAAGGTTCCAAAGATTCAAATAGGCCGAATAATTTTGGGTCTATCTGTTTTAGTTGTTTTACATGGTTGAGAGGCCTATAGTTCAACAAGTTTTGAACAGTGGGGTTGGCGTATAATATGTGCCCTTTTTCATTGATCGTAAAAATACCGATATCTGCCTGTCTTAGAATTTCTTGGTAATACTGTTCCTGTGCTTGCTTTTTTAAATGAATATCCTGAATCATAGCGTTCAACATATTCAAACTATGGTTTAGCTCTTCCAAAGACCTTACACTAAGCTTCTCCGGAAACCGCAAGGTGAAATCCTCATTTTTAATCGCATCAAAAAAATAAGCTATTTTTCTATTGGTCTGGTTAACATAGTAAATGAGGCTATAGGCTTGACCTGCAAATACCAAGCTGATAATTACGGCCAATATATAATGCTGTCCAAAAAATAGATATGCCATCAACAAGGCTGAGGCGGCAATTACGATGATCCTAAAAACCAGTTGGAAGTAAATACTTTTGCTTACCATTAGTTACCTGATTTTTTTAGCTTGTTATAAAGTGTCTGCCTTGAAATCCCCAATTGTTCAGCGGCGGCACTATAGTTGCCATCGTTTTCGTTCAACGCCTTGTTTATCATGATCAGTTCCATCTCTTCCAGTGTTTTTGGGCCATTTTCGACAGAAATGGCTGTTTTTGACTCCAAGAGAAAATCCGTAGATTTTAAAACGTTCCCTTCCGACAGGATAATCGCACGCTCCATGGTATGCAACAATTCCCTAACATTTCCGGGCCAGGCATAGTTCATTAATTTTTCTTGGGCAGATTGGTTGATTTTTAGGCCTTGTTTGCCATATTTATGTCCGAATTTATTCAAATAGAAATCGGCCAGGATCAATACATCACCATCGCGATCCCGAAGTGCCGGAACTTCAATTTGAATGGTATTGATTCGGTACAACAGGTCCTCCCTAAAAAGTCCGTCCGCTACCATTTTGTCCAAATTACAGTTTGTGGCACAGATCAATCGAATAGCTACTGGAACAGACTTGTTGGATCCTACCCGCACCACGACCCTATTTTGTATCACCGACAATAGCTTGGCCTGCATTTGCAAAGAAAGGTTACCGATTTCATCTAAAAATAAAGTACCCCCATTGGCAGCTTCAAATTTACCTACCCGATCTTCTTTGGCGTCGGTAAATGAACCCTTAACATGTCCAAAAAGTTCACTTTCAAATAGATTCTCCGATATGGAACCCATATCTACCGAGATGAACACTTCAGTATTTCTTACAGAGGATTTATGCAGTTCTCGCGCAATCAGCTCTTTTCCGGTTCCGTTTTCTCCGGTAACCAAAATGTTGACATCGGTTTTAGCAACCTTTTGTACGAGGCTAAGTACGCTGTTCAGGGCTTTGGAATTGCCAATGATATAATTTTTGTTCTGATTGATAACTTGTTTGAGATTACTTTCATTTTGCTTGAGCTGCAGAACTTCCTTTTGTGATTTTCTTAGTTCATAAGCAGATTTTACGGTTGCCAATAACCGTTCATTGTTCCAAGGTTTCAACACAAAATCTGCGGCTCCTTCTTTAAGGGCTTCTACCGCAAGTTCAATAGCCCCATAAGCAGTCATCATGATTACGGAAACATGTGGGACCTTCTTTTTTATTTCACGCAACCAGTATAAGCCTTCATTACCGGTATTTACACCTGCAGAAAAATTCATATCCAATAAAATGATATCGATTTCGGCAAGGTTAGGGAAGGAGGAAAGTAAATTAGGATTGGATATCGTCTGTACGTTTTTATATTCGAACTGCAATAATATTTCCAAAGCGCTCAATACGCTTTTGGTATCGTCAACTACGAGTATTTTGGCATCGATCATCTTTAATAGTGAATTTAATACGATATAAAGCTACAAATAGAACCTTATATTTTTAATTGTGTGTCCAAAAAATTTACATTATCTGTATAACATTTTTACAGTCAGTGATATATTATCTTAAACCTTTAATTATAAGTTATTGATATTTAATTACTTACTATTATGGCATACATATAGTATTAGGAATGGCATACCAACTAAGAAATGATTCAAAAAATTAAAATAACGATTCTTTTAGTATGCTCCATTTGGCGTTTCAGTCACGCACAAGAAACGTGGACGCTTGATGAATGTGTAAAGTTTGCTTTGGAACATAATTTGCAGCTTAATGACTTTGAATACAATAACCTATCGAATAGGGAAACGTATCGACAATCCATCCGTAATCTATTACCTTCCATCAATGCATCCTCCAGTTACTCCGTCAATTTTGGACGTAGTACGGATCCTTTTACAAATGACATTGTCACTACGGATTTCTTCACGAATAATTATTCCCTAGAATCTTCAATCGATTTATTTCAGGGATTCCAGAAAATAAATTCGATAAAGGCATCCAAATTTTTGTACAAGGCAACCCAAGAGGAAGTGCTACAACAAAAGTTTCTGTTGGCCTTTAGGGTAATGCAGGCATTTTATGATATTCAATTTTTTGAAGGGCTCGTTGAAATATCCAATGAACAATTGACGGTTTCACAGTCCAATTATGATTTAGTTGAAAAGCAGATAGAATTAGGTCTAAAGGCGGGTGCCGATCTCTATGAAGCAGAATCGCTGTTATTGACCGACAAGTTGAATGTTACCCAAAGTAAAAATCAGTTGGCCGCGGCAAAGCTTGCATTGATACAAGAGATGAATTTGCAGAATACATCAGATATTGCAATACAACAGAATCTGGATATGGTAGTAGATGATTTTGGAAATGAAGAAATTAAATCGGATTCTATTTACAGCACGGCACGGGAGTTTTTGCCCTTAATTAAAGCGCAAGAACATAGAACGAAGGCAGCCAAAAAACAAGTTGCAATTTCAAGGGGAAGACTCTATCCCTCCCTTTCACTTTTTGCCGGTGCAGGTACAGGTTATTTTGAAACCACCCGTGATACATTGGGAAATACATTGGCATTTAGGGAACAGTTCAAGAACAACACCTTTCAATATATAGGGGTGAATCTAAACGTTCCTATTAGTAATGGCTGGTCTGCAAGGTCTCGAGTGAAACAGTCAAAAATAGAACGGCTCAGGGCTGAGAATAATTTGAAGACACAGGAACAAGTTCTTTTTCAGGCCATTCAACAATTGGTTCAGGATTACAATTCCCTTTTGGTAGAATTGGTACAAAGCAACCAAAAAGTGGTAGCGCAAAATCTGGCGTTTACCATTGCCCAAAAAAGATATGAAAAAGGATTGATCAATGCTTTGGAGCTGTTTACGGCCAAAAATTTGTTCGCCAGTGCACAGAATGAAAATTTACAGGTTAGACTACGGTCGGAAATAAATAAAAGTACCTTGAATTTTTATAGGGGGCTTCCTGTGTTTGATATAAATTGATTTTAAAAAAGAGTGAAGAGTGAAGAGTGTAGAGTGAAGAGTGAAGAGTGTAGATTGAAGAGTGAAGAGTGAAGAGTGAAGAGTGTAGAGTGA
>JBBSKR010000002.1:0-49231 GCA_038256135.1 Flavobacteriales bacterium
CTTCCAGACTGCCCAACTGCCCGATCTCGGGGGGGAGGCTGCCAAGGCTGTTCAGTTGCAAAACCAGCCTCACCAGACTGCCCAACTGCCCGATCTCGGCGGGCAGGCTGCTCAGGTCGTTGCTGGACAAATATAGCTCTTCCAGACTGCCCAACTGCCCGATCTCGGGGGGGAGGCTGCCAAGGCTGTTCAGTTGCAAAACCAGCCTCACCAGACTGCCCAACTGCCCGATCTCGGCGGGCAGGCTGCCCAGGGCGTTGTTGGTTAAAGACAGAACTTTCAGACTGCCCAACTGCCCGATCTCGGCGGGCAGGCTGCTTAGGGAGTTGTCTCTCAAATACACTAACTCCAGACTGCTCAACTGACCGATCTCTGGGGGCAGGCTGGTCAGGTTGTTTCCGTACAAATACAGTCGCTGTAGACTACCCAATTGTCCGATTTCGGGAGGCATAACATTTAATCCTCTATCGCCTATGTGTAATGCAATTAGAATACCGTTTCCATCCAAGATCACCTCTTCCCAATCGCTTAGGTTATCGGTTTCCTCCCAATCCAAGGTGTTACCGGGGTTGGCTGCTGCGATAAGCAGTAAGATATCTTTCTGGCTCAGGGCCACCCCTACGGTCACCAGATAGGTTCTGCTGGTACCGTCCTCGGCGGTGACGGTATAATTTATGGGTGTGCTAAAGTCTTGCGGTCCAGTGGGCTCGTACACGGCCTTGTTAGGAATCCCCACCTCGGGCTCCAAGGCGGTTATTACGGTGCCACTGGGCATTTTTGCGGTAATGGCCTTGGCCTGCTCATCGATTTCTCCGGGAATATCAACGGTAACCCCGTTGTTCTCGATGCCCGTAAACCGAAAGCCGGTCATTTGTTTTTCGCTGCTTTGTATGGGCTCTGGATCCGGTGTTGGTGTCGGTTCGTCTTTGCTGCAGGCAATTATGAGCCCCAACAACATTCCTAAAATTACAAGTCTTGTTTTCATATCTTCAAAAATTTTAAATTTCTATATACTCGGGATATCTTTTATTAACCTTTAAATAGGCCCCCCAAGCCACTCCAAGTAAATATTTTTCGCTTAGGTGGGGGATAAGGGCTACTTTTTTGATTTGTGCAACTCCTTCATCTTCCGCTTCTAAAGCCGGTAGGGAAAATGAATACCAGAATTTGAAAAATTAAGCTGATCTTTTCATGGTATGTGTACTTTAAAAGTTACTATTATGATTTTGGGGTAAATAGTTCGGGTAAACCTTGTGAAGCTCAATCGAAACTACGCCCTTGCCTCCAATATCAAATTAAACGGTGTTTCCGTGGCCTTTCTAAATCGGGTAAATCCACCAGAGGTCGCTACTTCACGCAAACGCTTTTCACCTGCTTGGGCGCCCAGGGCAAGGCCTACTTCTTGATTTAGGGAACAAGGCGTACAGAGCGTTGTTGAAAATGCGTAAAAGGCCCGTCCTACGGGGTTTAGATTTTCCTCCAAAGTGTCATGGGCAAATGGTTCTACGATCATACAGGTACCATCTGGTTTTAAGGCCTTTTTTACATGGGCACAGGCACCAACCGGATCGCCCATATCGTGGAGGCAATCAAAGAAAGCGATGAAGTCGTAGTCGTTTCCGGGAAAATCCTTTGCGGTTGCGACCTCAAAAGAAATGTTGTTTACACCGGCAGCTGTCGCCTTTTCCCTAGCTTGCGCTATGGATTTGTCATGATAGTCATACCCGATAAAGGTTGAATTCGGATAAGCTTTGGCCATAATGATGGTGGATGCCGCGTGTCCGCAACCGATATCGGCGACCTTGGCTCCGCTTTTTAATTTGGCCTCGACTCCCTCCAGAGATGGAATCCAGTAGTTTACCAAGTTGCTTTCATACGAAGGGCTAAAAAATTTCTCCGTACCACAGAATAAGCACGTACTGTGGTCGCCCCAAGCAACCCCTTCACCAGATTTGAAGGCTTTTTCCATTTTGGGTGCGTCAGTATAAACGGAACTTATGGCATAGAACGCCCCGGTCATAAATACGGGACTATTTTCATCTCCGAATACAGCGGCCTGTTCGGGGGTCATTGAAAATCTTTTGGTCTTGCCGTCGTACGAGACATATCCGGATGCGGCTTGCGCCGATAGCCATTCGCGAACGTATCTTTCTGCGGTGTTGGTTTCATCGGCCAGTTCGGTGGAGTTCATCGGTCCCGATTGGGCCAAACATTTGTATAGGCCCAGTTTGTCCCCTAAGACCACCAAAGGTCCATTGGCCGCTGCTCCCATTTCGGTTACTACTTTTCCTAGCAGTTCGTTCAGTTTTGCTTCATGTAGTTCCATAACTTAATATAATTAAGTGAATAATCGATTTCAGCTATTCGGGGGAACTAGATTTCATTGTAAGGCTTAGGTGATACTACGGAAAAGGCTTTCGCTACTTCTTCGCCGAGCAGCGGGGTTTCCATTGAACAAATTTTTTCTTCCCAACCTCAAAATTGATAGTATCAAAGATGGATATAAGAACTAAATACCACATACAAAGTATGTTGCAAGCTTGTTAAGCTTTTGATCAAGGCTTCAACTTATGGTGCAGAACCTTTAAATGTTGAAATGATTACTTGGTGAATTGATTTTCTGAAGCAGTTTTTATCGGCAATCCAATACTTGAAAACCCGACTTTTTCGTACAGCTCTTTGTATCTTGGATCGTTTCTTATGGGAGCCAATAAGGGTTCTTCCCGTAGCCAGGTCATTTCTACTTCATGTTGGTCATATGACTTTTGTAGCCATTCGAAAGCTTGCTCATAGTCTTCTAATGTACAGTAATACAAGGCCAGAAACCATGCCGGGCTGCCCGACGAACCTTCATCGTATTTTTCGTGTAACTCGTTTAAATACTTTGTCGTATCCTTAGAATTGTCCATTTGAGAAAATACGGCGTTCAGCCACATTAGAATCGGTGGATAATCAGGAAATTGGGTCAGTAGTTTGTTAAGCCCCGTTTTTGACTTTTTATATTCACCTAGATAAAAATGAAGTTTTGTCGATTCCCGTAAGTAGAACCAGTTATCACCATACAAGGGATCCATACTATTTATTAAGTCCGATGCGTCATCCGGCCTTCCTAAGAATAGCAAAGCCTCGGCCTTGAAAAAGAAAAAAATTCCAATTGAGGGGTCAATCAAAATATGTTGTTCAGTTGCTTTTATGGCTTCTTCATACCTTCCTGTTTTTATGGCATAATCAAAGTTGATGGCCGGAGTTTTGTCATAGAAGGAATTTTTTAAAATATTTTGATAATAGTCCTCTACCACCTCATAATTCCAGTCAAAATAAAAATACCCAGTATATAATTCTTCCTCCAGCTCTCGATTCAATGGGTCGATTTCAAAGGCCTTTTGCAATAAACGTTTCGCATTGCCCCAGGCTTCCTGTTCGCTATAGATGCCCCAGACCAACCCGCCAGAACTCCAAATATTAGCCAGGCCAATATACGCTTCTACGAAATTTGAATCAATTGCAATGGCTTTTTCATATAGCGGAATGGCATTTGAGTAGGTTAATTCGTTTGCCTTATTTCTTTGAAATTCCGCTTGAAGATAGTAGGAGTAGGCCTGTTTGCTTTGTGTGGGTATTTTTTGAATATCGGCCAATTCATCCTTGGCTATCACGGCATTCATATTGGCAGCGATACCCTCTACCACTTCGGTCTGTATTTTAAAAATCTCGCCGCTTTTCCAATCCCTAACATATTCTTCCGACCAAAAGTGATCATTTGTGCTTGCATCGATCAATTGAAGGTTGATCTTGATTTTATCGCCCGAAATCTGGAGATTGCCCTGTAATAGATTTTCGACACCGAGCTCAGCTGCAATTTTTTTGATGGTCTTTTTGGTTTCTTTATACTGTAATGTAGATGTAAACGGTATTACCTTATCAATATCACCGATCTTAGTGAGTCTTGTGATAACCGCATCGGTCATTCCATCACTAAGGTATTCCAGATCTGGGTTTCCCGTCCAATTTTTAAAAGGCAAAACCGCAATTGATTTTTCAATGGTTACCTTCTCGATTCCTGCGGTTTCGACATTTTCCTTTGAAGTAGCGTAATGCAAAAATAAAGCTGAGGATACTACTGTTACTACTACAAACAGCGCGACCCAGCGGCCAGTTTTTTTAACGCTGCCTTTTTTGGTTATTGAATATTCGGGACTGGCCGGTAACGCCCCTGTCCTTTTAACAATGGATGGTTCATCACCCTCAACTTCATTGTTGAGCCTAGATTTCACTTCCCCAGGGGTATACCCGTAAAACTTATGGAAACTGGTGTTGAAGTAGGTTGCGCTACTGA
The DNA here is from genome assembly GCA_038256135.1 of Flavobacteriales bacterium. GTDB lineage: Bacteria > Bacteroidota > Bacteroidia > Flavobacteriales > Flavobacteriaceae > Maribacter. Next base: position 4,337 of record JBBSKR010000002.1, read on the forward strand.
ACCCTACATTATATGCCACTTCCGAAGCCGTTAAATCTTCTTCCTTTAGCATTTCCAAAGCTCTTTTCAATCGATATTCCCGGATGAATTGGCTTGTTGATACGCCTAAACGATTGTGCAGTTTTCTGTGTAGACTTGATCGGCTCATTCCGACTGCTCGTGCAAGGCTATCGACCCCGAATTGGTCGTTTTGCAGGTTGGCCAGGATGTGTTCATGTAACTTGGCAATCAAGGCACTATCGCCAGGGCTCTGGAATAAACTGCCGGAAGAACCTTTTATGATTGCCATAATTTAAGTATTAAAGACCTTGGAAGTTAAGAAAATTATCTAAAAAAAATTTGTTTATCGGTCGTTCCTTGTTTGGTAATGCTCATTTTGTAGCTTACTCTAAAAATTACACTCAAATCCTTTTTCGCGGGTTACGGATGAGATAAAGAAAGTTAACGGACAACAGTATTCCTTTTATAAAATCAAGTAGGATGAATTACGGAACTTTATCGTTTTTTAATGCTAAATAAAATATGCAATGAGTACTTTCTAAGCTATCTTTTGAATTGTCTTTCAAGTATAGTCCTGAGATTGCCCTGGAATCGACCATTTTATGGGATAGGTTTAATAAAACACACAACAAATTCCCAGGGTGTTCTATTCTTAGTCTTTTTTAATACTTCCGTCAATTTATCATTTACCGGACGGGACATCAGAAAATGGATGGCTTTACATTTTTCGGTTTTGTTATATACTTTAAAATGATCAGTAAGTGAACCCAACCTGGGGTTCTTGCCATATAACCGCTCAAAGACAGGTACTTTCAATTTTGGACCAAGGATTATAATAAGCCTCTAGCCTTAATTTCCAAGTATTTATTGATGTTATTTATGGTTAGTTCCTCTGGTTTGGTAAGCAAGGTCTAAATGCCATAGTAGCGCAGTTCGTTAGCTACCAATCGTTTTTCAAATATGAACTTTTCGGCAATGGTTTACTCAAAAATTTCTTACGTGTTATTCGTCATTTGTCGACAAATGAAACTAATTCGGTATTCTCAATAAATATGACTACCAATAAATGTTGTTTGGCAATAGCCTGTAGATACGGTAGTTGCTTATGAAGTGAATCCTGGGTTTCAAAATTCGTATACAACAAGAGTAGACTTCTTTGGGGCAAATTTCTTTTAACCTCAATATATAATCTGCTAAAATAACTTTTAAGAAAATTGGTTTTCAGGTTGTAAAGTGTTTCAAGGATGAGGTTCATTTGTGAGCTTCTACGTTCAGCAACGACCCTATTTTCAACGGTATTACTAAAGGCGATTTCTTGCCTGAAATGTTCTATAGTCTTTTGATGCATATTATTTTAACGGAAGGACCGTTGGTAAAATATTGCACAAAATGAGCGTAGTGAAGGTGGATGGATCTCCCGTTTATTGGAGTAATTATTTGGTACGATGGATGATGCGCTTGGTCGATATTTGGTTATTTATTGGGTCCGTAGAAATATTGACCAATCTATTTTCTGAAAGAAAACAACGACTAGGCGATGCTGCATCGGGTTCCGGTCATTAGCACAAAGAACAAAACAACAGTTTCCCAAACCATTTTGGAAGAGGTCTAGGATACCTTTGTGCCTCAATTTACCAATGTTACGCTATTGATGGATAAGGATATCCGATTGATCAAGGAAACTTTCAGTATTGCCAAAAAAGTAATGATTTTAGGGCCTTGAAAGCTTTGAGGGATAAATTAGATAGTATCTTGCAGACCAATTCAGAACTATATGATAGAGCCTATTTGGATACTGTTTTAAAAGACTATAATTACTTCACGCAACAATTGTAAGCTATGTTTTATTTTATCATCGATATATTAGGAACGATTGCATTCGCAATTTCCGGGGTTCTGGTGGCCATGGATAAAAAGCTGGATGTATTTGGGGTGCTGATTATTGCATTTGTAACCGCAGTGGGTGGGGGAACGCTACGAGATCTCTTAATTGGGATACGGCCTGTTGGGTGGTTGATGGCACCTATACATCTGCTTATTATAGTGGCTACGGTAATCTTGGCCATACTTTTTGTAAAACAGTTGAAGTATTTTAGAAAATCACTTTTCTTATTCGATACGATAGGTATTGGATTGTATACCATGGTGGGCGTGGAAAAGGGATTGGCCGCCCAACTATCACCGATTATGTGTATTGCGTTAGGTACGATTACTGCTTGTTTCGGGGGTGTCATACGGGATATTCTCTGTAATGAGATTCCCGTTATTTTTAGAAAGGAAATATATGCAACGGTCTGTATTTTAGGTGCTATGGTTTATTTTCTGCTCATACAGTTTCCTATTAATAATACCATAGCCCATAGTATGGCAATAGGCACTATTATTGCCATGCGAATACTGGCTGTCCGGTTTAAAATATCCTTACCTAGTATTTATAGGCATAGCCCCTAACGCTTCGAAACCTTCGTTTTATACCCCAGTTAGGTAATCCTCTGAATCATGTTTCTATAATCGGTTGCAAGGCAAGTCGGACAATATACATTCAAATTATCTTTTTACTTAGTACTGATAACTCAGTACTTTTAACCATTAACCATTAACCATTAACCATTAACCATCAACCATCAACTACTTTATAACTTCAGCCTTTTCAATATAGACATTCTGCTTTGGCCAATCGCCTTCCCCTACTGGTTGATTGTTGATCTTATCTACGATATCCATTCCTTCGATAACCTTTCCAAAAGGGGTGTATTCACCATCTAGGTGATATGATCCTGGATCGGTTACAACGATAAAAAACTCAAATGGCGATGCCAACATATGAGGGTTGTCCCGTTCACTGCTGGGCATTGAAATGGTGCCCCTATGATGTCTATGGCCCTTACGCGTATCCGGCGGTAAAAGATATCTACCTATGTCACTTCTTTTTTTACCGGTTTTACGATCATCTGAATTACCACCTTGAATAATGAAATCTTTGACAACCCTATGAAATTGAGTGTATTCAAAATAATCTTGACGGGTCAGGTATATAAAGTTGGCCCTGTGATAAGGCACATTTTCGTAAAGCTCAATAATAAAGCTGCCGAGATTGGTAGTTATTTTTACTTTATTCGATTTTAGGGTTTTTTCGTAGTTGAAAAGGAAGTCTATGGCGTTTTCCTCCGTTAATTCAAATTTTTCCTCCTCTTGCTGATCCTGTCCCTTTTCGGCGGCTGTTTCCAGATCCGTAGTATCTATAGTTACCGTTGGTTCAGTTGTTGTATTTTCAGAGTTCTTAGAAGTATCTTTACAGCTTACAGTTAGTAAAACGGTAAAGAAAAAAAACATATAGTATTTAATTAATTTCATGGATTTCGAATTTTTTGAACAACGGATATCAAAAATAAAAAATCTACCGCTACCGGGAGAGGCTTCACAGTATAAAATGGCACCGGAAGGTCGTTTAGAAGAGCTGAAAAAGATAAATTTAGAAAGGAAGAATCCTAGGTGGGCCGCTGTTATGGTTTTGTTCTACCCAACCCTGCAACAAAAGACCAATCTGTTATTGATACTTCGTAAAACCTATAAAGGGGTACACTCCAACCAAGTAGGGTTTCCTGGCGGCAAGGTAGAAATGGGTGATAACGGACTTTTGACCACCGCATTAAGGGAAACGCACGAGGAGGTCGGTGTAGAGCCGAATGATGTTACCGTAATTAAAAAAACCACTGAAATTTTCATTCCTCCCAGCAATTTTATAGTACAACCGTACATAGGGCTATATAAAAATCCCAAACCCTTTATTAAGCAGGATAATGAGGTGGCAATGATTTTGGAAGTTTCAATTATGGATTTTTTGGACGAGAACAATATCATATTCCAAAAATTAACGACTTCGTATGCGGTGGATATTAAAGTACCGGCCTTTAAATTAAATGGTTATATTGTATGGGGCGCAACTGCAATGATGTTGAATGAGATTAAAGAACTAATAAAGCAAGTGTTGTAACTCATAATTATTTATTTTAGCATTTATGGGATTATTCAAAACGAACCCTTTTGGGCATAATCTATTTTTGAAAAAATGGCTAATTCGTATTTTAGCCGTGCTTTCACACCAACGCTATAAACGTTTCAATACACTGGAAATAGATGGATCCGAGGTGATACGAAGCTTACCGGACAGAAATGTACTTTTTGTAAGTAACCACCAAACCTATTTTGCAGATGTGGTAGCCATGTTTCATGTTTTTAACGCAAGCTTAAGCGGCAGGGAAGACTCCATTAAGAACTTAGGGTACATTTGGCAGCCTAAATTGAACATGTATTACGTGGCCGCTGCCGAGACTATGAAGAAAAGTCTATTGACCAAGATTATGGCTTATGCAGGATCAGTGAGTGTAGAGCGAACCTGGCGTGCAGAAGGTCATGATGTGAAAAGACAGGTTAAAATGAGCGATATTTCCAGTATTGGGAAAGCCTTGAACGATGGTTGGGTCATTACCTTTCCGCAGGGCACCACAACTCCTTGGAAGCCTTTACGTAAAGGAACCGTCCATATCATTAAAAAATACAAGCCCATTGTCGTTCCCGTGGTAATTGACGGTTTTAGACGTTCTTTTGATAAAAAGGGACTACGCATCAAGAAAAAGGGAATTTTACAATCCATGGTCATTAAGGAGCCTTTAGAAATAGATTATGACAATGAATCTACGGAATCAATTATTGAAAAGTTGGAGTATGCCATTGAGCAGCATCCTTCATTTTTAAAGGTAATTAAAAAACAAGACCTCTTGGCATACGAAGAAGAAAATAAACAGCGTAAGTGGAAACGGCCCTAGAATTCCAATTGTCTTAATTCACTATAGTTTTTCTTTAATTTTCTTAGAAGTAGTCCGTATAGCAGAAAATATACCCCACCCATAAATAGGGTCAATATAATTCCAAAAATGCCAATGGTTAACATTAGCGTAATCTTAATTTTATCCGTGGATACATTTTTCAGACCTTCCTTGAATTCGGGAAAAGCAAGTAGAATATTATCGTTTAAATAAACCCCAACCACCATCATTACTATCGTTAACAAAATCATGGACAAGGAAAATAGGACATAATGTTTAACAGTTTTTCTAGTCCTGATTATTTTCTTCATCAAGTTCTTGGAATTGTCCAATACCGATATTTCCTTAAATCGTTTATAAAATTGATATATGAAATATAGGACTACGGTATACGTAAAAATGGAGATACCAAAAAGATATTTCGATACCCCTATTTTATCATAAACTTCCAAGCCCTCTTGCATAGAAGGTAAAAGGTATAGCAGATGTGGCAAGGTAAACTCTAAAATACTGATGATAAGAATCCATTTCACTATAGAGGAGGATCTTTTCCATATCATTTTATGGATATCCTCATAGCTCAATTTTGGAACATCAAATTCTTTCTTTTGCCAGTCCTTTTTTAATAATTCCAATTCATCCGTCATACGATCATGGATTCAAAATAGTTTTTAATTTTGTTTTGATGCGGTTCATTTTTACTCTTGCATTGACTTCCGTTATACCCAAGGTTTCTGATATTTCCGTATAATTTTTATCTTCAAGATATAAAAAAACCAGAGCCTTGTCTACATCCCCCAATTGTTTTACAGCCTTGTACATTAGTTTTAACTGCAATTCTTCGGTTTCATCATATTCGTCTGCCTTTATTTTAAATATGACCGATTCATAATCATAGGTATCGATTCTTTTTTTGTTCTTACGGTACAATGTAATGGCGGTGTTCAACGCTACCCGATACATCCATGTACTAAATTTTGCCTCTCCTCTAAATTTGGGATAGGCTTTCCATAATTGAATGGTTATTTCCTGAAACAGATCATTATGTGAGTCACGGTCATTGGTATAAAGTGTACACACTTTATGGACAATATTTTGATTGTCCTGCAGCTCGGTCACAAATTTGTGTTCCAGTTCCTTATTCACTCTTGGTTGGTTATGCTTACGCAGTTAGTCTTATGAAAGTTTTATTTGTTACAAATAATATCAGTTTTGCCCATAAAAAAAGTGCTCAAGAAACCTTGGCACTTTTTTATGCATTGTTTATCACATTTAATTTCTATAATCCAATGCAGGAGCTCTATCGCCTAAAAGGGGTGTATACTTGAAATTGGTACCCCTTTGTTCCAAAAATTCGGCTTTGGCCGCTGCCACCAACTTTTTATCATTGAATAGGTCTATCGCTGTTTTAGTAAGTGTTTTAGCGGCAACCATCATACCTTTTCTACCTATGGAGGTGCCTCCAGCAGCAACCGCCTGCCAGCTATGCGCAGGTGTTCCCGGAACCCAAGTGGCAGAACTAAAGCCTACAGTCGGCACTGTGAAACTTACATCCCCAACGTCGGTCGAGCCGTACGCCCTTGCTTCGGTTTTGTAGGCCTGCACATTTTTGGCAACACTTAAATCCGCATTGCCCATACCTAAAGTAATAGCGATCTTATTGGCAAATTCTTTTTCTTCTGCGGTGTATTCAATACCGCCCACTTCAGATAAATTGTCGTGCATCAATTTTTGAAGGGTAAGATTAGGCAATAATTCATGCGTACCTCCGATCATTTCATAATCCATGGTAGTCCCTGTTCCCATGGCTGCACCTTCCGCTGCTTTCACCATTCGGTCAAAAATATCTATGACCACATCGCGCTTATCGTGACGAGCATAATAATATACTTCAGCAAAATCTGGAACAACATTCGGTGCTTTGCCACCAGAGGTGATTACATAATGAATTCTAGCTTCTTGAGGGATGTGTTCGCGCATCATGTTCACCATCATATCCATGGCTTCAACACCATCTAGGGCAGACCTTCCTTTTTCCGGAGATCCAGCGGCATGGGCAGAAACACCGTGGAATCTGAACTTCGCAGATTTATTCGCCAACGCTGCACCGGCACTTGCTTCGTTTTCATCTCCAGGATGCCAATGTAACGCAATATCTACATCGTTAAAAAGGCCTTCACGAACCATATAAACTTTTCCTGAGCCACCTTCTTCAGCTGGGGTTCCGTAAAAGCGTATGGTTCCTTGCATTTTATTCGCTGCCAACCAATCTTTGGTAGCAATGGCCGCAGCAGTGGAAGCAGTTCCAAAAAGGTGATGCCCGCAAGCATGACCTGCCGCTTTTCCTGCAGATTTCTTTTCAGCTACCGCTTTTTGGGATAGTCCTGGTAAGGCGTCGAACTCACCCATTATGGCAATGACCGGACTTCCACTACCATACTCCGCTATAAACGCAGTTGGTATTCCAGCTACTCCTTTGTTGATCGTAAAGCCAGCATCTTGCAATGTATTTTGTAAAAGGCTGGAACTTTGTTCTTCTTGATAGCCCATCTCTGCGAATTCCCAAATATTCTGGGCGATATCCCCATAGGTTTCACTTTTTTGCTCTAGACTCTTAATAATTTCCTTTTCACTTTTTTGAGCCTGTAACGTAAAAAAGGAGGCACCAAGTGCAATCAATAGTATAAGGGATTTTTGCATTTCTATTTTTATATGGGTTAAGCCCTAAAGATACTAAATACATAATATTGTTTTTTAGTAGAATCCCATTTGTTTAATTTTACGTTTAAGATTTCAACTATGAACATACCTCTTTCCAATTATCCTAGAATTGTTATTATAGGTGGTGGTTTCGGCGGAATTTCCCTTGCCAAAACACTAAGTAAACAAGAAGTACAGGTCGTTCTTATTGACAAAAACAATTACCATACTTTTCAGCCCTTACTATACCAGGTTTCTACTGGTGGTTTAGAGCCAGATTCTATTGCCTACCCTTTGCGCAAGGTATTGATCGGATATGATAATTTTTATTTTCGTTTGGCGAAAGTGAAAAGAGTGAATCCAACAAAAAAGACTATCAAAACTAGTATCGGTGAACTTAGTTACGATTATTTGGTGCTGGCAACCGGTTCGGTAACCAATTTTTTCGGGAATGTGGAAATCGAGAAAAATACTATGGCGATGAAATCGATTCCCCAATCCCTTAATCTCAGAAGTCTGATTTTGGAAAATCTGGAACAAGCACTTTTAACGGATGACTATCACGAGCGGGATGCATTAATGAATTTCGTTATAGTAGGAGGAGGCCCTACTGGAGTTGAGTTGGCAGGTGCATTGGCAGAAATTAAAAGAGGAATCCTTCCCAAAGACTACCCTGATCTGGATACAAGAAGGGCGCAGATAAATATTGTTCAAGGTGGCGAACTACTTTTGGAGGGTATGAGCGCCGAGGCTTCCAAAAAGGCGGAGGATTTTTTGGAAGAATTAGGGGTACAGGTATGGAAGGGGGTTCGTGTTACCGGTTATAATGGTAAAACAGTCACTACAAAAACCGATTTGGTTTTCGAATCTGCCGCTGTGGTCTGGGCAGCAGGGGTGAAGGGGGCCAGTATTAAAGGCTTGGATACGGCAGAATTGATAACCAATGGAAATAGGCTCAACGTAAATGAGTTTAATCAGGTAATTGATTATCCTGAGATTTTTGCGATTGGCGACCTAGCTTGTATGGTAAGTGATGACTACCCAAGAGGTCATCCTATGGTAGCGCAAACTGCCATTCAACAGGGGAAGCTTTTAGGCGATAACCTCATTAATTTTATAGAACACAAACCTATGAAACCTTTCGAGTATAAGGACAAAGGGAGTATGGCCACTGTTGGAAGAAACAAAGCGGTCTGTGATGTCAAAGGCTATCGGTTTCAAGGTATTTTTGCTTGGTTTATCTGGATGTTCGTCCATCTATTTTTCTTGATCGGTTTTAGAAACAGAATGGTGGTGTTTATCAATTGGGTTTATAATTACGTCAAGTTCGATAGAGAGGCGCGTTTGATTATACGCCCTTATAAACGGGATTATAGCCAGTTTAAGGATTGAACTAAAATTTACCAACTTATTTTCTAGGATGGTACTTATTCATAACTTCAGCCAAATGTGTGCGGTCTACGTGCATGTAAATTTCTGTCGTAGTGATACTTTCATGGCCCAGCATTTGTTGAATGGCGCGTAAATCTGCACCATTTTCAAGTAGATGGGTAGCAAAGGAATGTCTAAAAGTGTGGGGACTTATATTTTTCTGTAACCCTATTTTAATGGCAAGATTCTTTACGATTGTAAAAATCATGGCTCGTGTGAGCTGTTTCCCCCTTCGGTTTAAAAATAGGATATCTTGGAAGCCTTCTTTAATTTTGAGATGCACTCTAATCTCATTACGGTAGATATTAATGTATTTTTTATTGACCGGACTGATTGGGACGAACCGCTGTTTATCCCCTTTACCGGTCACTTTGATAAAATCTTCATCAAAAAATAGATCGGATATTTTTAAATCGATGAGCTCTGAAACCCTTATGCCACAACCATAAAGAGTTTCGATCATGGCACGATTGCGTTCCCCTTCTGGTGTACTCAGATCAATGGCATCAATCAACTTGTTGATTTCGTTTTCCGAGAGGGTATCGGGTAATTTGCGGCCTATTTTTGGGGACTCGATCAAATCTAATGGATGATCTTTTCTATAATCCTCAAATATCAGATAATTAAAAAAACTCTTGAGTCCGGATATAATTCGCGCTTGTGACCTTGGGTTTACTGTTTTTGCAATCTCGTAAATGAATTGTTGTACGATATCTTTACCTATCTGAATTGGCCCATCTTTTAGGGAATGCGAATCCAAGAAACGCATTAGTTTTTCTATATCCCTGGTATAGCTTTGAATCGAGTTTTTAGATAGACCCCGCTCTAATTTAAGATACAGTTTATAGTCATTAAGTGCCTCCTGCCAATTCATGGTTTAAATATAGGCAACTCTTTAAGCAATGTGTTTAAAATAATTCTTTGTCAATGAAACAGGGTCATACCCAAATATAAAAATATAATAAAACGGGTTTCAATGCGTTCTAGACCTAACAAAAACTAAATTTTAAATTATGAAAAAAAGTGTTTTTTTTATTTTCTTATCAATTCTTGCGGTACAAGTATACGCACAAGAAGGGTTAAAAGCTGGTATTAATTTAGGATTGCCAGTAGGTGACGCTGGAGATGTATCCGGTTTTAGTATTGGGCTTGACGCCATGTATCATTGGGAGGTTTCCGATGCATTCAACGCGGGTATAGCTACGGGCTTTACGAATGCTTTTGGAAAGACCATTGATACAGGTGTCGGTAGTTTTGAAGTAGAGGATGTGCAATTTTTACCGATTGCGGCATCTGGTAGGTTTATGCCTTCAGAAGCGTTTAGTGTTGGACTGGACCTTGGTTATGCTATTGGTATATCTGATGGTAATGATGGTGGATTATATTACAGACCTATAGTCGGTTATGCGGTAACTACCGGTACCGAATTGAACCTTTCCTATACAGGAATAAGTTTGGACGGTGGTAGTTGGTCAACCATTAATCTAGGTGTTTTGTTCAACCTATAATCAATTTATAAAACGGAGCTATTTTAATAGCTCCGTTTACTTTTAACAGCAACCGACCATTTACTTCTACCAGCAATGAAAACCTTAAAAATCCTCAAATTGTGGATATTGCCAATAAGCCTTATCATGTTCCAAGCTTTTCATCTTCACGCCCAAGAAGGCTTTAAAATGGGTATACAGGCAGGATTGCCTTTTGATGATTTTAATGAACCAATAAGTGTGGTTGTCGGTGCAGATGTTTCTTATATGTTTCCCTTGGGTGAAGTGGTTGATATAGGTCCAACGGTGGGTTACATTCACGGTTTCTCCGAAACCTTTCAATCCAATATTGTTAGGTCAGATTTGGAGTCGATCCAATTTGTTCCCTTGTCCGCTGGGGTTCGTTTTTGGACATCAAATCATTTTTCCTTTGGAGGAAATGCCGGATGGGCGCTAGGAATCCACGATGGTAACGATGGTGGGGTATACTATAGACCTATGATTGCTTATTTGATGAGTTCTAGTGTTGAAGTTAATTTTTCATATACAGCAATCGAATTGGAAGAAGCTACCTGGTCCACCTTAACCCTAGGTATAGTCTACAATTTTGAACCCAAATATAGAACCCGACGTTAATCTACTCAAACACTAGAAGAATTGTTATCTTCAAATATTCCGAATAAAAGTTAGGGTAACATTTGTTACTTTTGACAAATGAAGATTATCATAATCAATGGTCCCAATTTAAACCTGTTGGGAAAAAGGGAGCCAGAAATTTACGGGTCCGAAACGTTTGAGGATTACTTTTCCAAACTTCAATTCAAATTCAAGCATATTGAGTTGGAGTATTTTCAGTCGAATATAGAAGGGGAGTTGATATCCAAGATACAGGAGACAGGCTTTTCCCATGATGGTATCGTTTTGAACGCTGCTGCATATACCCATACCTCCGTTGGAATTGGGGATGCCGTTAAAGCGGTTAAAGCTCCAGTAGTGGAAGTACATATTTCAAATACGCACAAACGTGAAGAATTTAGGCATATTTCCTATATTTCCCCTGCTGCAACTGGTGTTATACTTGGTTTTGGTCTAAAGAGTTATGATTTGGCCATTGAAAGTTTTAAGAAGTAAGTATACCCGTCCACCAATTTGTTTAACATCTACCTAGAGTTCATTTTTCGTACATAGTAGAAAGCCCCTGTACTATGAAAAGAATTCATGCTATACTTTTTGGCGCATTGGTTTGTTTGAACTGTGCCTGTAACGGTGATAATGTTATATCGCTTTCCCCAATTCCTGATAATTCACTAGCGCTTACCAATGCCTTTACGAATTTAAACTTTTCAAGACCTCTGGATTTGCAAAGTCCGCAAGATGGTACGAATCGAATTTTTGTTGCTGAACAGGGTGGTGTGATAAAGGTTTTTGAAAACGATGCTTCTGTAGAAGAAGCCGTTACTTTTTTAAATTTATCCGATAAGACGGTGAGCACGAGTGAACTGGGCCTTTTAGGTTTTGCCTTTCACCCCAACTATGCTACCAATGGATTTATCTACGTCACCTACACACCAAGTACAGATTTGGTAGTGATTTCACGTTTTAAAGTATCGGAAACGGATAGCAATAGCATAAATGTATCTAGCGAGACCGTTTTCTTGCAAATTACCCAGCCTTTTACAAATCATAATGGGGGACAATTGGCATTTGGCTCCGATGGATTTTTATATATCGCATCGGGAGATGGTGGAGGTTCAGGCGACCCAAACGGTAACGCCCAAAACTTGGAAAATCTCCTCGGAAAAATTTTAAGAATCGATGTGAATACCGAAGAAAACGGGTTGGAATATGGCATACCAGCTGATAATCCGTTTGTGAACAACACAACTGCGAGACCAGAAATATATGCATACGGCCTAAGAAACCCTTGGCGATTTAGTTTTGATGCTCAAACCAATACCATTCGGGCCGGTGATGTGGGCCAAGATCAGTTGGAAGAAATAGACCTCATAGAAAAAGGAGGTAACTATGGATGGAATATTCTGGAAGGTACTTCCTGCTATTCAGAATCTGATTGCGATGGTACGGGGACAATCGACCCCATTTTTGAATACGGTCATGCAAACAACGATAAGTCCATTACGGGGGGGTATGTGTACAGAGGAACCCAAGTACCTGATTTAAACGGATATTATATTTATGGAGATTTTGTATCGGGTAGAATATGGGCGCTCGACCAAGCAGGGAACAACCAATTGTTATTGGATACCGGCTTAAGTATTGCATCTTTTGGAACCGATACCAATAATGAATTGTATGTCTGCAGTTTTGATGGAAAAATTTATCGACTTAGTGCTTCAGATTAATTTGTAATTTTCGATTCAGTCCTTAAGTATTTTTCTTCCACATAAAAAGTAGCGAAGGGTAGCAGGGATGCGACACCAAAAATTAGTAGCCTTTTGAATCCCCATTTTTTCAAATAACATACTATTATGGCCAGAGCGATAAAAGCAATGAACAAAAACCCGTGGGCGTAACCAACTATTTTATTGGGTTCAGGGATTTCGGCCCAATATTTTAAGGGCATGGTTACCCCGAACAACGCCAAATACGAGATTCCTTCCAAAATTGCCGTTGCCCGAAATAATTTTAACATGCTACTATTTTTTGATCTTATAAGTGGATGACTTCATCATAAGCGGCTGCTACGGCTTCCATTACCGCTTCGCTCATGGTAGGGTGCGGGTGAACCGCTTTCAAGACTTCATGCCCCGTAGTTTCTAACTTACGGCCTAAAACAGCCTCCGCAATCATGTCCGTAACGCCGGCACCGATCATGTGGCAACCTAACCATTCGCCATATTTGGCATCGAAGATTACTTTTACGAATCCGTCGGATGTACCGGATGCCTGGGCTTTTCCACTTGCTGAAAATGGGAACTTACCCACCTTGATGTCAAAGCCTTTTTCCCTGGCCTGTTTTTCCGTCAATCCTACAGAAGCAATTTCCGGGGAACAATAGGTACAACCTGGTATGTTGCCATAATCCAAAGGTTCTACATGCATGTCGGCTATTTTTTCAACACACAATATGCCTTCTGCGGAAGCAACATGTGCCAAGGCTTGACCAGGGGTTACATCGCCAATGGCGTAATAACCCGGTATATTGGTCTGGTAAAAATCATTGACCAAAATTTTGTCACGGTCAGTAGCAATTCCAACAGCTTCCAGACCAATATTTTCTATATTACTTTTTATACCTACGGCGGAAAGCACAATATCAGCCTCCAAAACCTCTTCTCCCTTAGCGGTTTTCACGGTAGCCTTAACGCCATCGCCGGAAGTATCGACAGAAGTGACTTCTGAGGAGGTCATTATTTTGACGCCGGCCTTTTTAAAACTTCTTTCCAACTGTTTTGAAATTTCCTCATCCTCCACCGGTACTATATTCGGTAAATATTCTACCACGGTTACCTCTGTACCCATTGAATTATAGAAGTAGGCAAATTCGATACCGATAGCACCACTCCCAACAACGATCATTTTTTTAGGCTGCTTCTCCAAAGTCATAGCCTTCCGATACCCGATGATTTTTTTACCATCCTGGGGCAAACTCGGTAATTCCCTGCTTCTGGCACCTGTTGCAATGATGATATGTTCAGCACTGTATTCCGTTTCGGAATCATCCTCCGCCTTAACCGAAACTTTCTTCCCCGATTTTAAGGTGCCATATCCCTTAATCACTTCAATTTTATTTTTTTTCATGAGGAATTGGACCCCTTTACTCATGCCATCGGCTACGCCACGGCTTCTTTTTACAACAGCATCAAAATCCTTATCGGCACCTTCTACTTTTAAACCATAATCTTCTGCATGCTTCAGGTATTCGAATACTTGAGCGGATTTCAACAAGGCTTTCGTAGGAATACAACCCCAGTTTAAACATACGCCCCCAAGACTCTCCTTTTCTATTATGGCCGTCTTAAACCCTAATTGTGAAGCTCTAATGGCCGTTACATATCCTCCTGGTCCACTACCTAAAACAATAATGTCGAAAGTGCTCATATTTTGATTGTTTTGATGTTAAAATTGAGGTGCAAAAATACAAAACCAAATCTAAAGTTCGCGACGTGCATCATAGATTTGTAGTTATAATCGGTAAATCACAATTGCGCTAGATGATTTGAAAAAATCTAATTAATCAGTTTTTATCCAATCCAGACCTGCGTGTCAGAAGGTGGAATGTATAAACTAGTATAAGTTGAGAAAAGTTGATCCAAAAAAAAATCATCTTCACACTACTTATGTATAGTGTTCGAAGATGATTGTTAACATATAATTGACTATCGAAAACCGAAATAATTATATAAGGCAGTTGTTATTTTTCATCAGGAATGAAATTCAAGGCAACCCCGTTAATGCAATGGCGTAAACCGGTTGGTGCAGGGCCATCCTCAAAAACGTGTCCCAAATGTCCGCCACATGTAGCGCAATGCTCCTCTGTTCTCTTATAACCTATTTTATAATCAACATCATAAGCGACATTACCTTCTATTTCCTTGTAAAAGCTGGGCCATCCCGTTCCGGAATCGAATTTTGTCCCGCTTTTAAATACGGGTGTGGCACAGGCGGCACAGACGTAGGTTCCTTCTTTGTTATTGTCCAACAATTCACTGGTACCTGGATTTTCCGTAGCAGCTTCCCGCAGCACATAATATTCGGCATCGGTCAGTTGTTTTTTCCATTCTTCCTTGGTTTTTTGAATCGGAAACTCTTTTTCATGCTCAGTTGTTACAGCTGTAGCATCTTCTTTCTCCTGTGAAGTGCCCTTACAACTTGTAAAAACAACCAACAGAATAATAGCTATGTTTATTTTCATCTTTCCATTTTTTTATTTGACGTTAGTAAATTAGTTTCCTTTCAATATACCGTATTTACGAAAGTATTTAGGTTAAGGTTTTCAAAAAAAAACATATTTGTTGAAATCAAAACCCCTGAGATGTATCCCAAGGGCTGGTAATTTGATACTAGTGTAGAATTCTAAAAATTAATCCAATTTTATTTTTTGAACATTTTCTTCGTCTACCCCCAAATGCGCCATTACCGAATGGATATCTGACGTGTCTAATTTACCGGTAGTAGACTCTGCTGGTAAGACTGCAATTCTGAAAACCTGATTATCCGTATCCCCAGATTGTAATGTACCAAGATCAAAATCTGATTCCAAAAATATATTTACATCAAAAAAAGTAAAATCATAATTATATTGTAATAGGCCTTGGTCTAAAATTCTTGTTTGTGGCATTAAACGCCATATATCAACGGGGTCACCATTTCCATCGACCGTAGTATCCCATAAAATATAAACTAAAACCACATCGGTCTCGAATACCTCAATAGTTTGCGGGAATTCGTACAAAATGGAATACTCGTTGTCGAGAGCGAATGTTCCTTCAATATCGATAACTTTACCTAAAAGATTTATTCCGTCTGCTCCGTCGATGCCATCAAAGCCATCAAAGCCATTTAGTCCAGGAGGTCCCTGTGGTCCTTCGCAGGAAATTAAAAATACGGTTACTAGTGCGCCTAAAAATAAGTTCAGTTTTTTCATAAGATCATAATTATTGTGTTAAACAGTATATTTTTATTTATTAATTCAAAAAGTGTTCCATTTTTGGTTTTTCAATATATAAATCGGATATTAACTGCTAAATTTTTAACAAAAAAACAAATGGTATCTGCTGTCTTTCAAAGATGATTAGATTAGCCAAAAATAAAATCATACTATGTCCAACGTTATAGTTCACTCATTATTTACGGATTTTGATATTAGCCTTTTTAAGAGCGGTAAGCATTACAGATTATATGAGAAATTGGGGTCTCATCTCGTAGAGGTAGCGGGTGAAAAAGGCACCTACTTTGCGGTTTGGGCACCTACTGCCAAATCTGTTTCGGTAATAGGAAATTTTAATTCGTGGAACTCCGATGAACACAAGCTTAATGTTCGCTGGGATGGGAGTGGTATTTGGGAAGGTTTTATTCCTAAGGTGGGCAAAGGAGAGGTATATAAGTACAAAATACAATCCAACAACAAAGATATTTGGACGGAAAAGGCGGATCCATTTGCCAGGTATTGTGAGCATCCTCCAAAAACTGCATCTATCGTTTGGACAGCCGAACACAAATGGAAAGATAAAGCTTGGATGGGTTATAGAAAGGAAAAAAATGGTTTGGACAAGCCCTATTCCGTCTACGAAGTTCACTTAGGCTCATGGAAAAAAAATGCAGAGGGCAAATTTATGACCTACAGGGAATTTGCCGATGATCTGGTTTCCTATGTAAAGGAAATGGGATATACCCATATTGAGTTCATGCCTATCATGGAGTATCCCTATGACCCCTCATGGGGGTATCAGTTAACGGGGTATTTTGCACCTACTTCAAGGTTCGGTACCCCAGAGGAGTTTAAATTATTGGTAGATACGTTTCACCAGAACGATATAGGTGTGATTTTGGATTGGGTTCCTTCCCATTTTCCAGAGGATGCACATGGACTTGGATTTTTCGATGGATCCAACCTTTACGAACATCCAGATAGAAGAAAAGGATATCATACCGATTGGAAGAGCCTAATCTTCAATTACGGTAGAAATGAAGTGCGCGCTTTTTTGATCAGCAATGCCCTATTTTGGTTAGATCAATATCATGTAGATGGCTTACGGGTAGATGCTGTAGCCTCTATGATCTATTTAGACTATTCTAGGGAAGATGGTGAATGGGAACCCAACATGTACGGTAACAATGAAAATTTGGAGGCCCTGTCCTTCATTCGCGAACTGAATGAAGCTGTATATTCCAATTTTGATGGGGTACAGACCATTGCCGAAGAATCTACTGCATTTTCTGGAGTGTCACGGGCGGTAGAATTCGGAGGTCTCGGTTTTGGTATGAAGTGGATGATGGGTTGGATGCACGACACCTTACAATTCTTCAAGAAGGAATCGATTTACCGTAGACATCACCAAAATGACCTTACGTTTGGTATGACCTATGCCTTTACAGAACGTTTCATGTTGCCTTTTTCCCATGATGAAGTGGTCTACGGAAAGCAATCCTTGGTCTATAGAATGCCGGGAGATGAATGGCAACGTTTTGCCAATCTGAGACTTCTTTTTGGCTATATGTTTACCCACCCCGGTACGAAATTAATGTTTATGGGGGGTGAATTCGGACAGACATCCGAGTGGAATTTTCAGAAAAGTTTAGATTGGCATTTATTGGAATACGAAGGTCATACCGGCATTCAAAATTTTGTGAAAGATTTAAATCATCTATATAAAAATGCACCCGCTTTATATGAAAAGCAATTTAGCCCCGAAGGGTTTCAATGGATAGATTATAGCGACCATGAGAATTCGATTCTAACCTATTTACGTAAAGGGCATGATGGGGATAACGATTTAATTATCGCATGTAATTTCACCCCGGTTACTCGCGAAAATTATAGAATCGGTATCCCTAAAAAAGGTAAGATTAAGGAAATTCTGAACAGTGATGACAAAAAATACGGTGGAGGTGGAAATCTGAATACATCGATAAAAAGTACTACACAAGCCTCTCATGGGCATAAAAAATCAATTGAAGTTACGATTCCGCCATTGGGGATCATCATATTAAAGTAAGCTCCAAGTCTTTATCGATATAGTCAATTATTTCCCAATATCCACTTTCATGGCTCAGGTTTTTAGTGTTTTTTTGATATTCTTTTAAAATAGCAGGTTAATGATTACAAATACAGAATTGGAATATAAGGGCAATTTATATCCCAACCATATCGTTGAATTTTTCCAAGATACCGATAAATTGTTTTTTACTACCGAAAACGGTGTTGTATTGCAGATTACCATATTAAGGGGGAGCGTAATCCGATTTAGATATGCTACCAACTATATTTTTGAACCCGATTTTTCTTACGCCATTGATCCTGAAAGTACCATGGGCTACAGCAAATTGGAAGAGGAAGAAAATGATACCGAATATGTTATTTCCACGGCCAGGGTCAATGTTTTGGTGGATAAAATGACCTTGAGGACCCAAATTTCGGATTTAGATGGAAATATTATCAATGAAGACGAACTAGGTTTCCATTGGGAAGAGAATTACCAATATGGCGGTAATACCGTGAAAATGAGTAAAATCACCCAAACTGGGGAGAGTTTCTATGGCATGGGCGATAAAGCCATGCACAGTAATCTCAAAGGAAAGAAGGTGGAGAATTGGGTGACGGATCAGTTTGCTTTTGCCAAAGACCAAGATCCTTTATACAAAGCTATCCCGTTTTATGTGGGATTGAATAAAGGAAAGGCCTATGGTATTTTTTTTGACAATAGCTTCAGGTCTAATTTTGATTTTTCATTTGAGCGTAGAAACACGACAAGTTTTTGGGCAGATGGAGGGGAGATGAATTATTATTTCATCTATGGCCCAGATATGTCAAGGGTCGTAGCTTCCTATTCCAATCTTACCGGTACGCCAGAATTACCCCCATTGTGGGCGTTGGGCTTTCATCAATCGAAATGGAGTTATTATCCGGAGAGTAACGTTAAGGAAATAGCAAGCGAATTTAGAAAGCGTAAAATTCCCTGTGATGCCATTTATCTCGATATAGATTATATGGATGGGTTTAGGTGTTTTACTTGGGATAAAAAACACTTTCCTGATCCTAAAAGAATGATAGCGGAACTTGAGGAGGATGGGTTCAAAACCGTAGTGATGATCGATCCCGGAATAAAGGTGGATCGCGATTACTGGATTTATAATGAAGCCTTGGAAAATGGATATTTCTGCCAAAGGGGAGATGGTCCTTTAATGCACGGTAAGGTGTGGCCAGGTGATTGCAACTTCCCCGATTTTACAAATCCAGTAGTACGGGAATGGTGGGCAGAATTATATAAGGAATTTATGTCGGAAATTGGCGTACACGCCGTTTGGAACGATATGAACGAACCCGCAGTTATGGAGGTTCCCTCAAAAACGGCACCACTGGATACCAGACATGATTATGACGGACACCCGTGCACGCACAGAAAAGCACATAATGTATATGGCATGCTAATGGTTAGGGCGACCTACGAAGGGGTTAAAAAATATGTTTATCCCCAGCGTCCTTTTGTAATTACCCGCGCCGCATTTGCAGGTACACAACGTTATGCCTCCACTTGGACCGGCGATAACGTAGCTACTTGGGAACATTTGTGGATAGCCAACGTTCAAATGCAACGTATGTGCTTGAGTGGTTATTCCTTTGTGGGTTCCGATATTGGTGGTTTTGCAGAACAACCAGATGGTGAGTTATTTGCAAGATGGGTTCAATTAGGTATTTTTCACCCTTTTTGTAGGGTGCATTCCAGTGGTGATCATGGCGATCAAGAACCTTGGTCCTTTGGTACGGAGATAACCGATATCGTGCGAAAATTCATAGAATTGAGATACCAGCTATTGCCTTATCTATATACCATGTTCCATAAATATACCAAAGAATTTAAGCCAATGATACAGTCATTGGTATACTTTGATCAAGAAGATACGCAAACCCATTTTAGGACCGATGAATTTATTTTCGGCGACAAAATATTGGTTTGTCCCATACAGGAACCGAATGCCCAAGGACGTAGGATGTATATCCCACGAGGGAAATGGTATGATTTTTGGACCCATGAATCTATCACGGGCGGGAAGGAAAAGTGGGTGGCCGCGGGATTGGACAAATTGCCACTTTTTATAAAAGCGGGATCCATAATACCAAAATATCCGATACAGCAGTACGTTGGCGAAAAGAAAATTGATGAATTGCTGTTGGAGGTTTACTATAAAGAGGGTATAGAAACCTCAGAGGTTTATGAAGATGCTGGTAATGGATATAATTATAAGAAGGGGAGATATTCTTTGATTAATTTTAAACTGACCGGAAAGGAAAAGTCGCTAACTATACAATTGTTTAAGGATGGTAGTTTTGAAACGGAATATGAAACATTTAAACTTAATTTTCATGGTCTGCCGTTTACAATGGATAAGGTAATGGTCGACAATGAGGAAATTTCCTTAAAAAGCCTTGATATGGAAGGCGGTAATTTTTTTCGAATAAACAAAAACTTTACGCTATTGCACATCATAGGAAAATAATAACTACGTACCTTGTTAGCCATAAACTAAATTTTGAAGATGAAAAAAATAATAGTATTAATAGCCGTTTTTATTGGTGTTTCCGCTTGTAAGGTCAACCCTTTTACAGGGCAGAAAACGCTAAACTTTTATCCAAATAGCCAAATATTTCCTTCTGCTTTTGCACAGTATGATCAATTTTTGACCGAGAACAAAGTTATTAAAGGAACTTCGGAATCACAAATGATAACTAAGGTCGGACAACGAATTTCAGCAGCTTCCGAGCGTTGGCTGGCGGCAAATGGATACCCAGGATATCTCAAGGATTATAAATGGGAGTATAATTTGGTTAATGATGAAGCTGTCAATGCTTGGGCAATGCCAGGTGGTAAAATCGTGTTTTATACCGGAATTCTGCCTATAACGCAATCAGAAACTGGCGTCGCAGTGGTTATGGGCCACGAAGTTGCACATGCCCTTGCAGATCACGGCGCGCAGCGAATGAGTGCTGGTACCCTTCAACAATTGGGAGCGGTTGCCGGTAATGTTGCCATTAGCGATCCAGAGAAAAGAAACTTGTTCAACCAGGCTTATGGTGTTGGTTCGCAAGTAGGGGTGATGTTACCTTTTAGTAGAAGTCATGAAACTGAGGCTGATCGAATTGGATTGCAGATCATGGCCATAGCTGGGTATAATCCAGAGGAGGCCGCGGATTTATGGAGAAGGATGAAAGCTCAAAGTGGAGGGCAGTCCCCACCTGAATTTTTGAGTACACACCCATCGAATGATACCCGAATAAACAATTTAACCGCTTGGGCACCACTTGCAAAAGAGGAGGCGGCGAAATTTGGGGTTACCAAATTTAATTAGAAATTACCTTTATCGTATATTGAAGCCGTTCCAATGGAATGGCTTTTTTTCATATGGCAAAAACTCTGGTTTTAAAAGGAAGTAAAAAATTGTTGAATGCATGGGCATTCTACGATTGGGCAAATTCAGTGTATAGTCTTGTCATTTCGTCGGCCGTATTCCCCATATTTTATGGAGCACTGTTTCGTATTGCGGGAATAGAAAAGGTTGCGGTTTTTGGAGGGGAGATTGCTCGAGCACCATTAATCAGTTATACCACATCCTTGGCATTTGTGTGTATCGCTATCATCACGCCCTTGATTTCAGGAGTTGCCGATTATCTTGGAAACAAAAAAATATTCATGAAATTCTTCTGTTATTTAGGCGGCATTTCCTGCATTGGCCTGTATTGGTTTTCTTTGGAAAATATCTACATAGGGCTACTATGTTATTTTTTCGGATTGGTAGGATTTTGGGTAAGTTTTGCTATCAATAACTCGTATTTGCCAGATGTGGCCTTTCCCAGACAACAGGATGCCATAAGTGCAAAAGGTTTTTCAATGGGTTATGTGGGCAGTGTCATCCTTTTAATTTTCAATTTGGCAATGGTGATGCGTCCAGAGGTATTTGGCATTACCTCTGATGAAACAGGTTCGGCCGAAATAAAGGCCATGAAGTATTCTTTTGTTACGGTTGGTCTTTGGTGGATTCTGTTTGCGCAATACAGTTTCTATTACTTGCCAAAAGGATATAAGAAGGAAGGGATACGTACCAATATAGTTTTAAACGGTTTTAGTGAGTTAAAACAGGTCTGGCGAGAATTAGGGGATCAAATCAAATTGAAGCGCTATTTAGCTGCCTTTTTTGTGTATAGTATGGCGGTACAGACCGTAATGTTGATTGCAACTTATTTTGGTGAGGAGGAGATTGCCTGGGGAACAGCTTCTGAACGCACTATTGGGCTGATCATTAGTATTTTGGTAATACAAATTGTTGCAATCTTTGGGGCAACCGCAACGGCAAAGGCTTCCAAAAATTTTGGTAATGTCAGGACCCTAGTAGTGGTCAACGGACTTTGGGTTCTAATATGTGTTTATGCCTACTTTGTTAGAACGCCTATAGATTTTTACATCGCAGCGGGTTGTGTTGGTTTGGTAATGGGCGGTATTCAAGCACTTTCCAGATCTACCTATTCGAAGTTTTTACCGGAAACAAAAGATACTACCTCATTTTTCAGTTTCTATGATGTAGCTGAAAAAATAGGAATTATAATTGGAACATTTCTTTATGGTATAATAGCTCAGCTTACGGGTAGTATGCGAAGTTCAATCATTTTTTTAGGTCTTTTCTTTTTATTGGGAATGTTATTGCTACTTCGGGTAAAGGAATTCAAAAAGCCTCTTTAATGGAGGCTTTTTTAAGTGACGATTGTTCGTAAATTTGATTGTTATCCTTTTGAGATATCTCCAGAACCAGACGTTTTAGTATCTATTTTTTCAGGATTACCTCTATAGGATATATCCCCGGAACCTGAGACCCGTGCCTTAATCGACTTATTGGCGGTAACTTGAATATCCGCAGAACCCGATACGGTAGCATTCACATGGTCTGCTTGCAAGTCATAAGCAGCGATATCCCCGCTTCCTGAAACTATTGCCTCAAAGTCGGTTGTACTTCCGCTCAGGGTAATATCACCGGAACCGGACATGCTTGCCGATAAGGAACCGGTGTAAATTTCCAAAGTTATGTCTCCAGAACCTGACATGGCAGTACTGAATGCATCACTTTTAATTTTTGTTTTGCCTACGATATCGCCTGATCCGGACATAGAAACTGAATTTATAGATGCTATGGGTACTGTAATCCGAATCTCCGATTTCCAGCTGCTCGTTTTAAGATTAACTCCCTTTTCGGTTTTGATCACCAATTTGCCATCTTTAACCTCGGTGATAATATATTCCAATAGGTTTTCTTCACCTTGCAATGTGATTTCACCTTCCTTTCCGGCTACAAGGTCCACATCGAACCAACCCGAGACTGCAACCCCATCATAATCTCCAGTAGTCCGCTCAATAGTCACATTGTTGCCATTTCCTTTGATGGTCTTTCCCCATTGCGCCGAACAGGATATTGAGAGCACACTGACACATACTAATACACCTAAATTTTTCATGATTTTTATTTTAAATTGATTGATTATTTTTTTGTAAAACTTATACCACCATATTCGCTGGTCAAGGTCATTCGATTACCGCTGCCTTTAGAACCATAATAACCTTCATAATGCCTATCGGAAGATTTTTCAGTACTCACATTGATTGTAAAGTCATCTTTTCCACTAACACCTGCATAACTCGTGCTAATATCAAAATCAAAATTATATTGTGAATTATAGCCAATTTGGATACCGGTATAATCTGTTTTAATAGTTACGTTTCCAGCGTCTGCTGCTAGCTCGTTTATTTTTATGGCGCCATAATCTGCCATAATGGAAACATTTCCATGGACTAGTCCCATTTTCACCGTGATATAGTCACCCTTTCCATCAATGTCATTTAGCTCTTCGATATCCAAATTTCCGTAATCACTGGAATATTCCAAATTTTCCATTTTACCGATATTGGCATTGGTATAGTCTGCATTTATTTTGAGATTTCCGGCTGTGTCAATTGTAAATCCTGAATAATCCGCTCTAATTTCCCCGCTATTGATATATCCAATAGTTGATTTGGAGGTATAATCGAAATTGAGTTGATTGTTTCTTCCTCGCAATTCACCCAATTCTAGACGGCCGTAATCACAATTAATTTTAGCGTGGCCATCAATTCTATCCAAGATAATATTGCCATAGTCATTGTTGAGGTCCACATTGTTTTTTACCGGCACTTTAATCGTATAGTTGATCTGCATATTCACATTATTATTGTTGCCCCAATTCCAACCCCAACCATTACTACCCTTGTTGAAAATCGTTTCGGCAGATACTCTTTCCTTACTGGCTTCAAATTCAACCGAAATCTCATCTAATTTCTTTTGAACCCTATCCTCGTTATTCCCGTTGGTTTTAATGTGTACCTCAATAACGACCCTATTTTCATTCCAAGAAGAAATGTTCAGATTTCCGTAGGCATTGCTAACCTTTAGTAATGCGTCGGAACTTACATTAAACTCCTTTTTAATTGTTTTTTCTTTGGTGTGCTTTCTGCTAAATTCCTTGTCATTGGCCGTTAAGGCCACAGTAGACAGCAGTAACATTAAGAATGCAGATTTAAATAGTATAGTTCGCATCATTAGTATTTTTTATTGTTTTGATATTGTCTATTTGGATCATTACTTCGTTCAGCAAATCGATCCTGGTTTGGAAGTTCGTAATCATGGCGCTTAGTATCAATTTGCTGTTACCGCCATTCAATAGATCTTGTTCCATTTTAGTATAATCCAATTCCAATTTTTTTAATTGGATCATGGTGTCATCAATTATCCGCTCGGTTTCTGGTGATTTTTCCGAATTAAGCTCCTTTATTTGTTCGGCTATAAGGCTGGCAAAGTAAAATTGTGATTTGGACACTTCCGGAGAAATTTTGGCTACCTGTTCATCGATGGTAGGGTTGGAATCCAACTGAAAGAATCCAAAAGTTAGTAATAGTGCAATTGTAGCCGCAATCGAAACCGATTTTGACCAATTTATTTTCCTTTGTGGTGCACTAGCGGTAACTCCTTTTGAAGCGTTTAGCTTATTCAAAAAGCGATGATGGTGGCCTTGTTCGGGCTCGTGGGTGTCAAATTTTCCTTCCAGCTTTATAAAAAGCTCTTCGATAGTATCTTTTTTCATCAATTTACACGTATTAATTTTTGTCTAAGACTTTCCTTTGCCCTCGAAACAGTAGTTCTGCAATTGGCATAACTAATGTTCATAATCTCACTGATTTCTTCGTAATCATACCCTTCGATTAAATGTAAGGTCAAAGAAACTCTGTAATTATCCTTCAAATCTTTCATGGTCTCCATCACTTTTTGAGCCTTTAGTTCTGTAAACACATGATCGGAGGCAATTCCATTATTATCTTCGACCTTGTACAATACTTCGTCCAAAGCAACTTCTTTCTTTTTTTGTTGCTTTCTATACTGATAAATACTGTTGTTTATTACAATGCGTTTCAACCAGGACCCAAAAGTTACTTCCCCCTTAAACGTATGCAGTTTCGTAAAAGCGCTTAGAAACGATTCTTGCATAATATCTTCTGCTTGGGCAGTATCCTTTACAATCCTTATCGCTATATTGAACATGGCCTTGTAATACCTATTGTACACTTCTAGCTGTGCACTTTGTTTACCGGCCATGCATGATTGCAACAGCTCATCAATATGTTCTCTTTGTTGGCTCAAAAAGTGATTGGTTTATATAATGATGCCTCAATTTACCGATTGTTACAGTGCCGCAAATTTATTATGAATGTTTTCTATTAAAATTGCCACATATAATTTTCACTAGATTTGTTTTGGTTGGCATAACAATTGAAATAATAGTAATTAAAAGAATCATAAATTGCTGAAGTCATTAAGTATGGTTGGCCTTCAAAGCATTTTTGAATAAATTATAAAAATTAGATTCTGTTAGTTAATGACAGAATGACCGATATATGAGTATGGAAGATTCTAAATTTTCAAATTTTGACAATATGTCCTTGCAGGGAATCGATGAGGATTCTGAGTTAATACCTTTATTGACCCCCGAAGATGAGGAACAGATGAATAGTGAGACCTTACCGGAAACGTTGCCGATTCTGCCATTGCGAAATACGGTCCTGTTTCCTGGGGTGGTTATACCAATTACCGCTGGACGGGATAAAAGCATCCGATTAATTAAGGATGCCAATAATGGCTCTAAAGTAATAGGGGTAGTATCCCAAAAAGATGAGGAAACTGAAAATCCTGATGTTAAGGATATCAATACCTTGGGCACCGTAGCTAGAATATTACGTGTTCTACAAATGCCAGATGGTAATACAACAGTTATTATTCAAGGTAAAAAACGATTTGAGATTGCAGAGGTATTGACCAAAAAGCCTTATATAACGGCCACGGTTAGAGATACGGAAGAGATAAGACCGGAGAAAAGCAATAAGGAATTTTCGGCAATTATTGAATCCATAAAAGATTTAGCCCTTAAAATAATCAGGGATAATCCCAACATACCAAGTGAAGCATCTTTTGCCATCAAAAATATCCAGAGCGATTCATTCCTTATTAATTTTGTGTCCTCCAACCTTAATTTGGATGTAAAGGCAAAACAGGCATTGTTGGAAATTGGAAGCTTGCAAGAAAGAGCATTGGCAACTTTGAAGTATATGAATATCGAGTTGCAGAAATTGGAACTGAAGAATGACATACAGTCCAAGGTTCGCAGCGATCTAGACCAACAACAACGGGAGTATTTTCTGCATCAGCAAATGAAGACCATTCAGGAAGAGCTGGGTGGTGTTTCGTACGATGAGGAATTGGAGGAGATGCGGGCCAAGTCCAAAAAGAAAAAATGGGGCAAGAAGGTCAAGGAGCATTTTACCAAGGAGCTTTCTAAAATGCAACGTATGAATCCGCAAGTATCGGAATATTCCATTCAACGTAATTATTTGGATTTGTTATTGGATTTGCCCTGGAACGATTACTCCAAGGATAAATTTGATTTAAAACGCGCCCAACGTATTTTGGATCGCGACCATTATGGTCTTGAAGATGTCAAACGCCGTATTATTGAATATTTGGCCGTTTTGAAATTGAGGAACGACATGAAATCTCCTATTTTATGCCTTTATGGTCCACCAGGTGTGGGTAAGACCTCACTGGGAAAATCGGTTGCAGAGGCATTGGGTAGGGAATACGTAAGAATGTCTTTAGGTGGATTACGGGATGAAGCTGAAATTAGAGGGCATCGTAAGACCTACATAGGTGCCATGCCGGGCCGTATTATCCAAAGTCTTAAAAAAGCCGGTACTTCCAATCCGGTTTTCATTTTGGACGAGATAGATAAATTATCGAACAGTCATCAGGGAGACCCTTCTTCTGCTATGTTAGAAGTTTTGGACCCCGAGCAGAACAGCGATTTCCACGATAATTTCTTGGAAATGGGATACGACCTATCCAAGGTTATGTTCGTTGCTACTGCCAATAATCTTGGGGATATTCCACCTGCACTAAGGGATCGTATGGAAATTATTCATGTAAGCGGTTATACCATAGAGGAAAAAGTCGAAATAGCCAAAAAGCATTTGTTGCCAAAACAGTTGACGGAGCATGGACTCAGTACAATTCATTTGAAAATCGGAAAACCACAGTTAGAGAAAATAGTTGAGGGTTATACCCGTGAATCCGGGGTACGTTCATTGGAGAAACAAATTGCAAAAATGGTGCGTTATGCGGCAAAATCGATTGCTACGGATGAGGAATATGATATAAAGGTGAGCAATGCGGATATTATAAAAGTACTGGGTGGTCCAAAAATGGAACGTGGCAAATACGAGAATAATGATGTAGCCGGTGTTGTTACAGGGCTGGCGTGGACGAGTGTTGGCGGAGATATTCTTTTTATAGAATCCATTCTCTCAAAAGGCAAAGGGACGATGAGCATTACGGGTAACCTAGGAAAAGTCATGAAAGAATCTGCAACCATTGCCATGGAATATATTAAATCCAATTCGGATCGTTTTGGAATAGACTCTGCAATTTTTGAAAAGTACAACGTTCATATTCACGTACCCGAAGGAGCTACTCCCAAAGATGGGCCAAGTGCCGGAATTACAATGTTGACATCGTTGGTTTCTTTGTTTACTCAAAAACGCATTAAGAAGAGCTTGGCCATGACTGGTGAAATCACCTTACGGGGAAAGGTATTGCCAGTTGGGGGAATAAAAGAGAAGATTCTCGCCGCCAAGCGGGCTCGTGTCAAGGAAATAATACTTTGTGCGGATAATGAACGAGATATTAAGGAAATCAAGGAATCTTATTTAAAAGGGTTGACCTTCCATTATGTAAGGGAAATGTCTGAGGTAATCGATATTGCCATAACGAGTAGAAATGTCAAGAATCCAAAAGTGCTATAACCCATCTTTTCTTTATACTTTTAGGTAAATGAAAAAAATCACGATAGCGGTAGATGGATTTTCCTCCACTGGGAAAAGCACCTTGGCCAAGCAATTGGCAAAGGAATTACACTACGTTTACGTGGACACTGGCGCTATGTATAGGGCGGTTACCCTTTATGCCATGAGACAAGGTTTAATTCAAGATGATGTCATAGAAAAAAAGGCTTTAATCAAATTACTGGGCGAAATAGATCTGAAATTTGTTTTAAACACCGATTTGGGCTTTGCTGAAATGTTCTTGAATGGAGAAAATATAGAGCACGAAATAAGAACATTGGAAGTCTCCAAAAATGTAAGTCAGATTGCTGAACTGGAGGCGGTGCGAACCAAATTGGTGGCTATGCAAAAACAGATGGGTGCTGAAAAGGGAGTTGTGATGGACGGTAGGGATATTGGAACCGTAGTTTTTCCTGAAGCTGAACTTAAAATTTTCATGACCGCCTCGCCCGAGAAAAGAGCAGTGAGAAGATACAAGGAACTCTTGGACCGTGGAGAAGATGTGGAGTACAGCGATATTTTGGAAAACATTAAAAATCGGGATCACATAGATTCAAATAGGGAGATATCCCCTCTGGCGAAAGCCGAAGACGCAATTGTATTTGATAATAGCGACTTGGGGCTCAAAGAACAGTTTGAGCGTATTCATAGTTACGCGCTAAGAGTAATCGAAAAAGAGTAAAAAGTCATTGCGAGTTCCGTTTTTTTTGGAGCGAATCAATCTGGAGCATAATACAATATTCAACAGATTGTCTCGCTACTCTCAATGACTTTTTGACTTTATCACTCCTGCTTGCCGCAGGCAGGACTTATGGATTCGGAATGACCAATACCTGATCTGGATGAATCATATCCGGATTTTTCAAAATATTGGTATTGGCTTCAAAAATGGCTTTGTACTTCATGGCATCCCCATAGTAATGCTTTGCAATTTTGCTAAGTGACTCCCCACTTTTCACAACATGTCTGTGGTATACGGAATCATCGCCTACAGTAATATTGGCCTTTATATCGGATGGTTTTTCACCACCGATTTCTTTTATTTTATCCCACATAAGGTCTTTTTCATAAGGAGTTTTCGCTTCTCCCTTTACCTTAAGTACATCCCCTTCAACGGTAACATTCCCATCCTTGATTCCCAATCGCTCACCCAGGTCCAAAACCCCTTGGTACTTCGTTTTAACACTCATAATATTCCTATTTTTAATAATTAATTTAATGCTTCTAAGATAGTCATATAAAGATTATCCTATTTTAAAATGGACTATTATCTTCAAATTTGTATCAGCCCCGCCTTTATTGATAATTCAGGTTAAACTTAAAAACCAGGCCATACTTTTTTCAAATCTTGTACGATATTGCGAAACATCAGAAAAAATTTATCGGGAATACCAATGTTCAATGAATTATAATTGAGTCTAAAGCCCTACGTCTTTAAGCCCCATATTTTTGGGGTCTTTAGTCTTTAACCGGACACTACTATCTTTAAACGTTAATGGTTGAATTAGTAGTTGGTTTTATTAATAAAAAGTTGTAGTTTTGCACACCTTTTTTGCAAGGAATTCAAGAGAAAAAGGGTTGAAAAACAAAGATGATAACTACTTTCATAGTCGTTGCCTAAGTCTTGATGAGGTTATGGAATACAAATTAATGATCAGCAAATGGCTGAAGAAAAAACAACTGCAGAAGTAGAAGAAACTACGGAAGCTACACAACAAACTGCTGTAGAGACTCCACAGCAAGATCCACAAGAATTCTTAGAAAATTTCAATTGGGAAAAATACGAGCAAGGAATTGAGCGTGTCGATGATTCCAAATTAAAGGAATTTGAAGAATTGGTTGCCGAAAATTTCGTTGACACTGCCGATGAGGAAGTGGTTCAGGGAACTGTGGTTTATATAACGGATAGAGAAGCAATCATTGACATCAACGCAAAATCTGAAGGGGTTATTTCTTTGAACGAATTTCGTTACAACCCTGGTCTAAAGGTTGGTGATAAGGTAGAGGTATTGATCGATATTCGCGAGGATAAAAGTGGTCAATTGATTCTATCCCACAGAAAGGCGAGAACTATCATGGCTTGGGATCGTGTAAATGCGGCCCATGACAAGGAGGAAATCGTTAGTGGTTTTGTGAAATGCAGAACTAAGGGCGGTATGATCGTTGATGTTTTTGGAATTGAGGCGTTCTTGCCAGGTTCTCAAATCGACGTGAAACCTATTCGTGACTATGATCAATATGTAAATAAAACAATGGAGTTCAAGGTTGTGAAAATCAACCATGAGTTTAAAAACGTTGTTGTTTCCCATAAAGCGCTTATTGAAGCGGATATTGAAGAACAGAAAAAAGAAATCATCAGCCAACTTGAAAAAGGACAAGTACTTGAAGGTATTGTTAAGAACATCACTTCTTACGGTGTCTTTATCGATTTAGGTGGTGTTGATGGTTTAGTTCATATTACCGACCTTTCTTGGAGTAGAATCAATCACCCGAACGAGGTTGTTGAATTAGATCAAAAATTAAACGTTGTAATTCTTGATTTTGATGAAAACAAATCTAGAATTCAATTAGGTATCAAGCAATTAGAGAAGCATCCTTGGGAAGCGCTGGGAGATGAGATTAAAATTGGAGATAAAGTAAAAGGTAAGGTAGTCGTTATAGCAGATTACGGTGCGTTCATTGAGGTAGTTGAAGGTGTTGAAGGACTGATACACGTATCTGAAATGTCATGGTCTACCCATTTACGTTCCGCTCAGGATTTCGTAAACGTAGGTGATGAGGTTGATGCCGTTGTTTTGACATTAGATCGTGAAGATCGTAAAATGTCTTTAGGTATCAAGCAATTGACGCCAGACCCTTGGACCGATATTACTACTAAATATCCTGTAGATTCTAAGCATAAGGGTATTGTTCGCAACTTTACCAACTTTGGTGTTTTTGTTGAATTGGAGGAAGGAATTGATGGGTTAATTTATATTTCTGACCTTTCTTGGACCAAGAAAATTAAGCATCCATCAGAATTCACCAATGTGGGTGATACCTTGGAAGTGGTAGTATTGGAATTGGATGTTGAGGGCCGTAAGTTGAGCTTGGGCCATAAGCAAACTACCGAGAACCCATGGGACAAATACGAAACTGAATTCGCAGTAGGTACTGTACATAAGGCAGCTATTTCTGATGTAGTCGATAAAGGTGCTACTATAGAGTTTAATGAGGATATTACAGCATTTGTACCACAACGTCACCTAGAAAAAGAAGATGGTAAAAAACTAGGTAAAGGCGATGAAGCTGAATTCAAGATTATAGAGTTCAACAAAGACTTCAAGCGCGTAGTAGCTAGTCATACCGCTATTTTCCGTGAAGAAGAGCAACGTAATGTAAAGGCAGCTGTCAAAAGACAAGCGGCAAGTGCAGAGGAGTCTAAACCTACTTTAGGGGATGCCAACGATGCATTACAAGCCTTGAAGGATAAAATGGAAGCTGCAAATACTAAAAAGAAGAAGTAGTTTCTAGTATATTCCTTTTAAAGTTGAAATAAAGAAGCCCGGACGATGTTCCGGGCTTTTTTTTGAGTTATAATTCCATTAGTTAATTTGTTCGCTGATCCACTTATAGATTTCCTCTAAAACTATCGGGGAAATGGTCTGTTCAATGCTCCCGTATTCGGCCGGCGAACCTGTTTCACTTTCTTGGAACATATGGTTGAGTCCAGAAAACTCCTTTATCATTATGTTTTTATTACCACCTTTATTAAGCGCAGTTTCAATGGCGGATAAATTTTCCTTGGCAGGTACTTGAAGGTCGTTATTACCATTTAGTGCCAACACGGGACATCTGACGCGCTCCAACGCAGTGGCGGGATCATAAGATAGGAAATTACGCATCCAGGGGCTGGTCAATAGATTTACCTGAGTTGATATAAAGGTGTCGTCATTAATTACGCCAGCCGGT
The DNA here is from genome assembly GCA_038256135.1 of Flavobacteriales bacterium. Lineage (GTDB taxonomy): Bacteria > Bacteroidota > Bacteroidia > Flavobacteriales > Flavobacteriaceae > Maribacter. The sequence continues at coordinate 36,875 of JBBSKR010000002.1, forward strand.
AGATTTTCTATGGGGATAGTGTCAATTGCGCTCTTAAGGTACCTACTTAGTTCAAATTCAATAGCACTTTTATCCTCATATTCATTGATAATATCAAAGCTCTTTTGGTTTAGTTTTTTTAAGGTTTGCAGTTGGGCCCCATGCATCCCCATTGCTTTCCCAACCAGTTGCTGTTGCAACAGTAGTAGTGAGTCACCTGGGATTCCGGTTCCGGCCATGAGCACGATGAAATCTATATTCTGGTTGTTTGCAGCAACCATGGGGGCAATGAGTCCACCTTCACTATGTCCTATAAGGCCGATATGCTTTTTATCGATATCTACCCTAGCGTTCAAATAGTTCACCGCAGTTTCTACGTCGGTGGCAAAATCTTCAGAGGTTGCTTTTGAAAAATTTCCTGTCGATTTTCCAAAGCCTCGGTCATCGTAACGCAGTACAGCTATGCCTTTTCTGGTTAGAAAATCTGAAAGTACTAAAAAAGGTTTATGGCCCATCATGGCTTCATCACGATCTTGGGGCCCGCTGCCGTTGATTAGAATAACAACTGGATGTTTCTTGTTACTAGCTGGTTTGGTAAAAGTCCCGCTAAGGATAACCTCGCCATTTTTAAAAGTAACCTCTTCTTCCAAGTAGGGAAAGGGTCGATTTGGCTCTTGATATTTTTTGGCCTCTTTCACTTCGGTTTTATCTCGTGACAGTCTTAATGGCATCTTAAATCCATTTTGGCTAAAGGTTCCAGAAAAGACATCATTATTAAAAGTGGCAACATAGGTAGCATTTAATTTGGTCATGATGATTTCAATTTTTGAATCATTGAAACGTACCGTATCAACTGTAATGCCGAAACTTCCTTGATCCGGACTGTCTAAAGTGGCTTGATACTCATTATTATGTTTATCAATGTGGAATACTACATTCAGTTGTATCTGCTCTAATTTTCCATACCAATCCCCTTCGATTTCCTGTGAAAATAATGAACAGGCGCAACCGAGAATCAGAAATGAAAAAAGATGTTTTATCCGGGTATTCATTTTTTTTAAGTTTTATCATTTTAAGGTACAAAAGATTTTTTTGTTAAGGAGAGGGTGTAGGGATAAAAGGGATCGGTCATAATTATTGATTAAATTTTAAAGGGAATTGTCTATTTTTGTTGTACTATAAGTATGAGTGGTCTATTATGAGTCAAAAAGTCTTACTCTCTTCCAAAGAAATCAATATCATCCTACATCGTTTGGCTTGTCAATTGCTTGAAAACCACTTAACATTTGAAAATACGGTACTCATCGGTCTTCAACCTAGAGGGAAGTTTGTAGCACAACGGTTGACCAAAATTTTAAAGGAGGAATATAATGTAAAGCATATCGACCTTGGATTACTGGATATTACTTTTTATAGGGATGATTTTAGAAGAGGGGATAAAACCTTGGAAGCGACCAAAACCAATATCGATTTTTTGGTCGAGGATAAAAATGTGGTATTGATAGATGACGTTCTGTATACAGGAAGAAGTATCAATGCGGCCTTAACGGCAATCCAATCTTTTGGCAGGCCTAAGGATGTTGAGTTGTTGTGCTTAATTGATCGTAGGTTCAGTAGACATTTACCAATACAGCCAAACTATAGGGGAAGACAGGTAGATGCCATTAATGAAGAAAAAGTAAAGGTGATGTGGGAAGAAAATGACGGGGAGGATATTATATATTTAGTTAACCGGTAATAGGACAAAATGAGCGAACTGAGTGTAAAACACTTATTGGGGATCAAATATCTTAAGGAAACCGATATTCAGCTTATTTTTGAAACTGCAGATCATTTTAAGGAAGTAATCAACCGATCCATTAAAAAGGTCCCATCACTTCGTGATATCACCATTGCCAATATCTTTTTTGAAAATAGTACGCGAACCAAGCTATCTTTTGAACTTGCTGAAAAGAGGTTATCTGCCGATATTCTTAATTTCTCTGCCAGCCAGTCATCCGTTCAAAAAGGGGAGACGCTTATCGATACGGTCAATAATATCCTATCTATGAAGGTAGATATGGTGGTGATGCGGCACCCGAATCCGGGAGCAGGAATATTCTTATCAAAGCATGTAGAGGCATCAATAATAAATGCGGGTGATGGAGCACATGAGCATCCCACCCAAGCTTTGTTGGATTCTTATTCCATACGTGAAAAATTAGGGGATGTGGCCGGTAAAAATGTGGTGATTGTCGGGGATATTCTCCATTCCAGGGTAGCCTTATCCAATATTTTCGCTTTAAAATTACAGGGAGCGAATGTAAAGGTATGTGGACCCAAAACATTATTGCCCAAATACGTAGCATCTTTAGGTGTCGGAGTGGAAACCAACTTGAGAAAAGCTTTGGAATGGTGTGATGTTGCCAACATGCTACGAATACAGAATGAACGGCTTGATATCAGTTATTTTCCTACTACACGAGAATACACGCAGCAATTCGGAGTAAATAAAAAGCTGTTGGATAGTTTGAACAAGGAAATTGTTATAATGCACCCAGGGCCTATTAACAGAGGGGTGGAAATTACCAGTGATGTTGCGGATTCTAAGCAATCCATCATTTTGAACCAAGTGGAAAACGGTGTTGCCATTCGTATGGCGGTAATTTATTTATTAGCTTCTAAAATAAAGTGATATGGTTTTTGATAAAGAAGAGTCGCTGATTATTATCTCTCAAGAAAAACTTTCAATCGATGTTTTTTTGGAGAAGTTGGAGATGGAATATCCCAAATTAAAGAATGACAATTTAGTAATCGACCTTTTAGGTTTCACAAAACTTACCCCATACAATGTGGTGGCGTTTTTAGAGATTTCCAAGAAACATCGCAAGAATGGAAAATCATTCGTGTTGGTTTCTGAGAAAGTTACTTATGACGATGTTCCAGAAGAGATCAACCTGGTGCCGACCCTTAAGGAAGCGCGGGACATAGTTGAAATGGAGGAAATAGAGAGAGACCTCGAAATTTAAAATGAAAATTGAATAAGGAAAATGGTATAGCAATCAGTAGATATGAAAGGTAATTTTACAATTTTCCACTATACATTTTCAACTTTCAATTAGTATGCGTCTAACCATATTAGGCTGTTATGCAGCAACCCCTAGAACAGTAACCAATCCTACCGCTCAAATTCTTGAAATCAAGAACCAAATGTTTTTGATCGATTGCGGGGAGGGAACACAAGTTCAGTTACGTAAGCACAAAATCAAATTTTCCAGAATCAATCATATTTTTATTTCCCATTTGCACGGTGATCATTTTTTTGGTCTTCCCGGATTTATTTCTACGATGCGACTTTTGGGCAGGGAAAAAGAATTGCATGTTTATGGACCTAAGGGAATAAAGGAGGCCATAACCCTACTTTTGAAGTTAGGTGATTCCTGGACCAATTATCCGCTCATATTTCATGAATTGACCAGTAAAGAACCGGAACTTATTATTGAGGATAAGAAGCTATCGGTAACCACTATTCCATTGGACCATCGTGTATATACCAATGGCTATCTGTTCAGGGAAAAGCTTGGGGAGAGAAAGTTGAATATTGGGGTTGTTGAAAAATATGGAATTGACAAAGCCTATTTTCGGAACATAAAAAATGGAAAGGATATTGTTCTTGATAATGGTCATATACTAGATAACAAAGAACTGACCTTTGATCCCCCGAAACCAAAATCATATGCATTCTGCAGTGACACGGGTTATCTTCCAGGGTTGGCAGTTCAAATCAACGAGGTTGATCTACTGTATCACGAGTCTACTTTTTTAGAATCAGAATCACATTTGGCCACTAAGACCAAACATTCTACGGCAATACAGGCAGCAACAATCGCAAAGGCGGCCAATGTAAAAAGCTTAATGCTGGGACACTATTCAACGCGTTACAAGTCAATAAATCTTTTCAAGGAAGAGGCATCCACCGTATTTCCGAATGTTCTGCTAGCGGATGATGGTCGGATCTTTGATTTTTAAATTCTTTTAATCAGATTTAATGGCTCATATTTTCCTTTCTTTTTAGAACTTTGTTTATCTTGTTTTTAAGATGAAAAACATGCAGAAAGACTTAAGCGAGTACCGAAAATCATATGAGAAAAGTGCTTTGACGGAGGAGAGCATATCAGATAATCCCTTACAGCTTTTTCAGACTTGGTTCTATGAGGTTGAAAAATCCGATGGAGTAGATGAACCCAATGCCATGACCGTTTCTACTGTAGGATTGGACGGTTTTCCCAAAAGTAGGGTGGTGCTACTCAAAAAGTATACACACGAAGGGTTTATTTTTTATACCAATTACAATAGTGAAAAGGGGAAAGCCATTGCGAAAAACCCAAAAGTGTGTGTGTCATTTTTTTGGCCAAACCTAGAGCGTCAGGTCATTATAAAAGGCATAGCAGAAAAATTAGCTGAAAATCTATCCGATGGTTATTTTGAATCCCGTCCGGATGGAAGTAAATTAGGCGCTTTGGTATCCGATCAGAGTAGTGTAATTAGTTCTAGATCGGTTTTAGTGGATAAACTTAATCAGCTAGAAGAAGAGTATAGGAACAAGGAGATCGAGCGACCAAACCATTGGGGCGGTTATTTGGTAAAGCCAATTTCTATTGAATTTTGGCAGGGTAGGCCAAATAGACTTCATGATCGAATTCGCTATACTCAGACCAGTGGCCATGATTGGAAAATGGAACGGTTGGCCCCTTAAATTTTAATTATAGAAAATGAAGAATTTGTTATTGATGCGGCATGGGAAATCCTCTTGGGAGTTAAATGTAAACGACCAAGATCGACCTTTACAGCAAAGAGGCATTACTGATGCCCATTTGGTCGGTGCAGAAGTGGCCGCCAAAAATTTAAAAATAGATCAAGTCTTTTCTAGTCCGGCAAATAGAGCCTTGCATACGGCCATGATTTGTTTACGGGAATTGGAGTATCCGCTAAAGGATTGCGCTATTGTCTCGGATTTATATGATTTTTCGGGAGAGAAGGCTATAAATTTTATTAGGAATACCGAAAATAAATTGGAAACGATTCTCATATTTGGACACAATCACGCTTTTACCTACATCGCAAATGCAATGGGAGATAAACATATAGATAATGTCCCCACTAGTGGATTTGTACAAATTCAATTTAAAGAAAGTACGTGGTCCGCGATAACCCAAGGAGCAACGATACGAACTATTTTCCCAAAGCAATTAAAACATGGTAAAAAATAACTATCAGTACGTTAATAGAGAAATTAGTTGGCTGTGGTTCAACGAACGGGTATTGCAGGAAAGCGCAGATAAAAATGTACCCTTGATTGAACGACTTCGTTTTTTAGGAATTTTCTCCAATAATTTAGACGAATTTTTTAAGGTTCGTTATGCGACGGTCAAACGTATTGTAGAGGCAGGAAGGACTGGTAAAAGTGTATTGGGTGGGGAAAAAGCCAAAGATCTTCTGGAGGAGATTACCAAAATCGTCATTGAACAACAGACGAAGAGCTTAGTAATTCTAAAGCAGATCGGGCTTGAACTTGAAGGAAAGAATATTTTCATATTAAAGGAAACCGAATTAAATGAAAGCCAAAAGGAATTCGTAAAAGCTTACTTTTTAAAGGAGGTAAGCCCACAATTAATGACCATTATATTAAATGATCTTACAGAGTTTCCCACCCTAAAAGATACCGCTGCCTATTTGGCCGTTAAAATGGTCATTAAGAGTAGTAATGCTAAAAAGGAAAAACGATATGCGCTTATTGAGATTCCTAAGGGGATTGATCGTTTTGTAGTGCTACCGGACGAAGGTGAGAAGAGTTTTATTATACTACTTGATGATTTAATTCGATACTGTTTGGATAATATTTTCACGATGTTCGAATATGAGACCATTTCAGCCCATATGATCAAGATTACAAGGGATGCTGAATTGGATATGGATAATGACCTAAGTAAAAGTTTTATTGAAAAGATATCTTCTAGTGTTGAGCATAGAAAAATAAGTGATCCCGTTCGTTTCGTATATGATAAAAAAATCGGTAAGGATACGTTGACTTTCCTTAAGGAAAAAATGAACATTGAGGATACGGACAGTGTGATTCCTGGAGGAAGGTATCACAACCGTAGGGATTATATGGGATTCCCTAGTTTGGGTAGAAAGGATTTATTGTACGAAAAAATTATTCCACTACCAGTCAAAGGTTTAAGTGTAGAGGGAAGTATTTTGGGTAGCATTGCCAAAAAAGACTATTTACAATATACCCCTTACCACACTTTCACGTATATCCTGAAGTTTTTACGGGAGGCTGCACTAGACCCAAAAGTGCGTTCCATTAAGATTACGGTTTATAGATTAGCCAGTAACTCCCAAGTGGCCGCTTCATTGATCAACGCTGTAAAAAATGGGAAACAGGTTACGGTGCAGATAGAGCTTCAAGCTCGTTTTGATGAGCAGGCAAATATCGAATATGCGGAACAGTTGCAATCAGAGGGAGTAAAACTGATTTTTGGGGTCCCAGGGCTCAAAGTCCATAGCAAGATTTGTATAATAGAACGGGAAGAGGGAGATATCATCAAGCGTTATGGATTTATAAGTACAGGTAATTTTAATGAATCTACGGCACGAATATATACCGATTATACTTTATTTACCGCATACGATCCTATATTGAAGGAGCTGAACAAGGTGTTCGATTTTTTCGAGACGACGTATAAAATTAACAAGTACAAGCATCTTATTGTTTCTCCACATTATACCAAAAATGCATTCCAAAAATTGATCGATGTTGAAATTGCCAATGCGATATTAGGGAAAGAGGCGTACATCAAGATCAAGATGAATAGTTTAACCTCTTATAAAATGATAGATAAACTATACGAGGCCAGCAAGGCTGGGGTAAAAATTCAGTTGATTGTAAGGGGCATATGTTGTTTGGTACCAGGGGTTAAGGGAATGAGTGAAAACATAGAAGCGATCAGCATTATTGATAAGTTTCTGGAGCATACGAGATTATTCGCATTTGCAAATGGTGGTAACTCCAAAATATATATATCCTCTGCAGATTGGATGACCAGAAATTTGGATTATAGGGTGGAAGTAGGATGCCCTATTTATGATGGGGATATTAAAAAGGAATTGATGGACACCTTTGAAATTTGCTGGAAGGACAATACGAAGGCCCGGGTTTTTACCGAAAAACAGGATAACGCCTATCGAAAAACAAAGTCACCAAAAATAAGGTCTCAATTCGCTACTTATGAATACTATGCTAAAAACCTAAAAAAGGAATAGACTATAAACTAACCGTGAATCGTTTGATTAGTGCCCAGGTTTTTGATAATTTCTGCCTCATAGGCCAGTAAATCTTGCCACTTTTTATTCACTTCTTCCAAGTTCCCATATTTACGCGCGAATTTTAGGAACATGGTATAATGCCCTGCTTCACTGATCATCAATTTATGATAGAAATCAGCTAATTTTTTATCCTCCAATTCTTCTGATAGTAATCTAAAACGTTCACAGCTACGGGCCTCTATCAGTCCGGCATATAATAATCTATGGATCAATTGGGTGGTTCGGCTTCCGCCTTTGGGAAAGAATTTAAGTAATGCAATGACATAGTCGTCCTTGCGGTCCCGTCCTAATGTTTCGCCTCGATTTATGATCAAATCATGAACCATTTTGAAATGCCCCATCTCCTCTCTTGATAAGGCAACCATTTCTTCGACAAGCTCAGTATATTCGGGAAAAGAGACGATTAAGGAAATTGCGGTGCTGGCTGCTTTTTGCTCACAATAGGCATGATCGGTAAGTATCTCATCTATATTCTTTTCTACAATGTTCACCCATCTAGGATCGGTAGGCAACTTTAAACCTAACATATTTTTCTTTTCATCAAAATTATGAAGATTTCCTAGACCTCACCAATTTATAATTTCCCGGTGTTCATACCATCTTAGTTATTAATAATATTTATTTTTGAGGTAAAGTCAACTTCAGTATTAAAATGCACAAGCACGAGGAGATTCAAAATATTTTAGAGCGGTATGGTCAACCAGAAAGTTTGGCTTGGCTGCAGGAAAAAGTTCATAAGTTGGCTGATAGCAAATCGACAAAAGACTTATATATGGTGTATAGTCTTTTAAGTTCGAAATTTTATTCGGCGAAGCCTGTTGGCTTTGATGAAGGGGAAAATGAAACCTTGAAATATTTCAAAACCCATAAAGCGAGTTTACTCCAAATAGCACGTATTTATTTGTTGTCGGAAGTTCTGCATCAAGACCAATCCTTTTATACACCGAAAGTTGCCAATATTATCCAAATAGCGGATACCGGGGAACTGGAAACATTTCTGAAATATCTCGTTTTATTGCCAAACCCAGAGGAATACAAGCAAACAGGGGTTGAAGCACTGCGAACGAATATCGCCATCATTTTTGATGCGATATCCTTAAATAATCCATATCCGGCAAAATACTTTAATGACCAACAGTGGAATCAAATGTATTTGAAGGCAGCTTTTATGGAGCGTGATCTTTCCCAAATTGAGTCGGTAGCCGAACGTGCAAATGCCGACCTGGTCAGAATAATTTCAGATTATGCCCATGAACGCTGGTCAGCATCGAGAAAAATAGACCCTTTATTTTGGAGGCCGGTTACAAAGTTTTTAAATGATTCGCTTTTGGATGATATGAAAAGACTTCTCAAAAGTGAGGATGAAATAGAGAATAGGGCAGGAGCATTATGTTGTTTTTATTCCGGGAATGATTCGGCCATGGACGTATTGAACAACTATCCGGAAATCAAGAAAAAAATAGCTTCAAAAGAAGTACGTTGGAGTACGTTAAAACAATAAAAGAATGGATGATAAAATGATGATTATTGACCCGCATGTTCATATGACCTCTAGGACAACGGATGATTATGAAGCCATGGCGGCGGCAGGCGTTGTTGCCATTATAGAACCTTCCTTTTGGTTGGGGCAGCCTAGAACCCAGGTGGGTTCATTTCAGGATTATTTCAGTAGTCTTGTCGGTTGGGAACCCTTTAGGGCCAGTCAGTTTGGAATAAAACATTATTGCACCATAGGCCTTAATTCAAAGGAGGCCAATAATGAGGCATTGGCAGAACAGGTAATCGAACTATTGCCCTTGTACGTACACAAAGAAAATGTAGTGGCTATTGGTGAAATAGGCTATGACGATCAAACCCCGGCAGAGGACAAGTATTTTAGAATGCAATTGGAAATGGCCAAGGAATTGGATATGACCGTACAGATTCATACGCCCCATCGAGATAAAAAGGCAGGTACGATAAAAAGTATGGAGGTTTGTTTGGAGCACGGTCTAGATCCTGCCAATGTCATCATTGATCACAATAATGAAGAAACGGTCAAAGAGGTTCTAGACCGTGGTTTTATAGCGGCGTTCACTATTTATCCAAAGACAAAAATGGGGAATGAGCGTATGGTCGAAGTGGTACGAAATTTTGGAAGTACCAACATTATTGTCGATAGTTCTGCTGATTGGGGGGTAAGTGACCCCTTAGCGGTTCCAAAAACAGCTTCCTTAATGTTGAAAAGGGGAATAGCTATGGAGGATGTTAGAAAGACTTGCTATCAAAATGCACTGGATGCATTTGGAAAAAACGGTAAAATGAAGGAATCTCACTGGCTTCAGCCTGATGGCATAAATCAATCCCAGCTGTTTAATGACAATAGCGTACTAAGGGGGCAAACTCCTAGAATTGACGAGGATCAAATCACCTAAAATGAAGGAAAAACTGATGGGTTTCGCACGATTGGCAAGACCCGCCAATTTACCCACTGCTGCAGCCGACATTTTTGCAGGTATTGCCATTGGACTTTATGCACAAAATGTTGAGGTTCTTGGGTTTTTAAGAGAAAATGTAGGCAGTGTGGTATCCTTACTATTTTCGTCGGTCTTTTTATATGCTGGGGGAGTGGTTTTTAACGATGTTTTTGATGCGGATTTGGATGCTGTAGAACGTCCGGAAAGGGCCATACCTAGCGGGCTAGTACCCTTGAGCCAAGCTAAAGTATGGGGTGCTGTTTTAATGGTTATTGGTGTTTTACTGGCATTCAACTGCAATTTGTTATCAGGCGCTATTTCCTTGGTTTTGACTATCGCCATACTAACGTACGATGCCTATTTTAAGCAACACGGTTTTTTTGGTCCATTGAATATGGGAATCTGTCGGGGATTGAATCTTTTGTTAGGGATGTCCATATTGTCGGTACTATCAAATTGGTGGATTGCTGTCATACCGGTTATATACATTTTTGCAATTACCATGATCAGTAGAGGAGAGGTACATGGAAATAATAAAAGGCATATTGTTTGGGCCGGTATTTTATATACAATAGTTATTGCATTGATAACGTTAGTAATTGGACTAGAGACGGATAATACCCTAGTTGCTTTGCCATTTATGATCTTATTCGGTTTTTTGATATTTATACCCTTGTTTAAAGCTTACAAGGAAAATTCACCGACAAATATTAAAAAGGCAGTAATTTCTGGGGTTTTATCTTTGGTAGTGATGAACGCGTGTTGGGTGGCCGGTTTTTCAAATTGGTATTTGGCGCTTGTCGTGCTGCTATTATTACCTTTGTCTATGGCCATGTCAAAATTATTTGCTGTAACCTAAGAATTTGTATGCACCTACAACCTATAAAACAATCCTTTAAAGTTCGATACGATTACCAATTGTATTTTACTTCAGGACTTTTCAATATTGAGAATCCGCTATTTGCAAAGTTGATTTCGGACTATAAAGAATTTGAGCCGGTTAAAATCCTATTTGTTGTTGATGGAGGGGTGAAAAATCACCATCCAGGTTTAATTTCCCAAATAAAGTCCTATTGTGAGGGTAAAACTGATCATCTTCGGCATACAGAAACCTTGGTTATTCCCGGAGGGGAACAAGCAAAAAATAGTGATACATCTATTGATAAAGTTCTAAAAGGAATTAATGAAAATAAGATTTGTCGTCATTCTTTTGTGGTGGTCATTGGTGGGGGAGCTGTAATTGACATGGTTGGCTATGCCGCCGCTATTGCACATAGGGGCGTTAAATTGATACGTATACCTACCACCGTACTTTCGCAAAATGACGCTGCGGTTGGCGTAAAAAATAGTGTAAACGCTTTTAAGAAAAAGAACTTTTTAGGGACCTTTGCACCCCCGCATGCCATTATAAATGATAGTGATTTTTTGGAAACATTGGAACAGCGCGATTGGATTTCCGGTATTGCAGAAGCCATTAAAGTAGCGCTTATAAAAGACGAAGTATTCTTTCAATTTATTACAGATCATGCTAGTGCTTTAAAGAATAGGGAAATGGAACCTATGCAATATGTCATTTATAAATGTGCGGAGATGCATATGGAACATATTGCCCAAGGTGGGGATCCATTTGAATCCGGTTCGTCAAGACCTTTGGATTTTGGTCATTGGGCCGCCCATAAGTTGGAGTTTTTGACCAATTACGAAATGAGGCATGGGGAAGCTGTGGCAAAGGGTATTGCACTGGATGTTACCTACGCACAACTGATTGGATTGATAACGGAATCCGATTTACATCATATTTTTGAAGTTATGACTGCTATAGGTTTCGATCTTACTATTCCTGTCACTACCCCCAAACAAATTGCTTCCCTTTTGAATGGTATAGAAGAGTTTAGAGAGCACTTGGGCGGACAATTGACCATAACGTTGATTGCTGGCCTAGGTATTAAACACGACGTACATACCATCGATATGAAGCTAATGACGCAAGCTATTGAAAAGTTGAATCATCATTTTGCATTAAACGAATAACAATGCAGTTGAAAAAGGACCTACACGTAACCTATTGCACCAATATTCATCCAGGCCGAGATTGGAACAGTACTTTTGATAGTATTCAAAAACATGTTCCAGGGATTAAAAAAGAAGTTTCAGGCAATCAACCTTTCGGATTGGGACTTCGCTTATCAAATAAAGCAAGTGAGGAACTGGACAAGGGAACGAATATGTTCGACTTTCAAAATTGGTTGGCCAACAATGACGTTTATGTTTTTACGATGAACGGGTTTCCGTATGGAAATTTTCATGATGAACGGATTAAGGATATGGTTCATGCGCCAGATTGGACAACCATAGAACGACTGAAGTATACCAAGCGATTATTTCGGCAGCTATCGCAATTAGTGCCAACCGGTATGAATGGTGGAATTTCAACATCGCCCATCTCCTATAAATATTGGCATAAGACCGAGCAGAAAACTATAGAGGCATTTGAAGTAGGAGCACAACAGATGCTTTGCGTAGCTAAATATTTATTTGAATTGGAAGAAACAAC
>JBBSKR010000003.1:0-48451 GCA_038256135.1 Flavobacteriales bacterium
ATGACCTATGCTACGAATATAACCTTATCAGAAGAACAATTTGAATTTCTTAAACAGGAAAGTTCTTTTGATTTGGATACCGAGGTTGCCGACCTTCAGGAACTTTTTTCGGCTAAGGTCGCAGAGGCGTTACGTTATTTTGAGGAGCTACCAGAAAATACGCTGTTCGAGAAAAGAACAGTTGGTAGAAAGAAGTTGCCAACAACTGTATTGGGACTGTTGTTTCATGCAGCGGAGCATTGCCAACGTCATATAGGCCAATTGTTGGTTACGGCAAGTGTTTTAAAATCAAGGATAGCCTAAGTCGTTGAGAGTCAAAAATTCAAAAATTTAATGAATAAATCAGTACTGATTGTTGGAGCTGGATTAACCGGATTATTGACCGCCTACCGCTTACAGCAAATGGACTTTACCGTGACAATTGTAGAAGCACGCGACAGAATAGGCGGTAGGATACATACCGTACCTTCGGGTGATGCAAAAGTGGAGCTGGGCGCTACTTGGTTCAATGAAACCCATTACCATTTGATGGAACTCATTCAAGAATTTCAACTTCCTTTTTTTGAACAATATTTAACCGGTATTTCCTATTTTCAGACCTTTTCGAATGTGCCTCCCCAAGAAATCACCGTACCCAATGACAGTCCCAGTTATCGATTCAAAAACGGAACAAAGAGTCTTTTGGAGGCGATTTATGGAAAACTAAAACCGAATACCATTAGTTTAAACGAAGCTGTGATGCATATAGATTTCAAGGATAGAAAAGTTCAAGTAAAGACCTCTGAACGGATGATGACATCAGATTTCGTAATTACGACAGTGCCTCCGGCCTTATTGATGGAGTGCATAAATTTTTCACCAGAACTTCCCTCCACCTTAATATCATTGGCGAAACAGACCCACACTTGGATGCAAGATTCTATTAAAGTAGGGTTTACCTACAAAAGGCCATTTTGGAGGGAGCAAGGTAAGTCGGGAACCATTTTTAGCAATGTTGGGCCATTGACCGAATTTTACGATCAGTCCGACTTGGAACAGCAATCCCATGCGCTGGTAGGATTTGCATCCGGTAATTGTGCACGATTTACCAAAGAACAGCGGATAGAAAAAATGGAAAACCAGTTAAAAATCGTTTTTGGTAATGCGGCTTTGGACTACGAATCCTATCACGAAACCCTTTGGTCCAATGAAAAATATACAAAATCCGATAAGCAGACAGACGATATATTTCCGCATCAAAATGGGGGACATCCGTTGTATCAAAATCCATTGTTCGAAAATAGATTGATTATTTCGGGTTCGGAAACTTCACCCCATCATCCTGGGTATATGGAGGGGGCTGTTTGGGCGGCGGAGCATACCTGTAAAACGATAGAGCAATTGCATACAAAATAGCCTTATAAAACATGCCGATAACCTTATTGTCCTCCCCATTACAAGGTTTTACAGACTTTCGTTTCCGAAATGCATTCCACAAATACTTTGGGGGTATCGATACGTTTTATGCGCCCTACATCAGATTGAACGGAAAGTTGATTATCAAGAATTCATACCAAAAAGACTTACAACTAGGCAATAATACTACTTTGGAAGTCATACCCCAAGTAATGACCAACGATGCAGATGAATTCCTGTTCGTGGTAAAGTATATTCAAGATTTAGGATATACCGAACTGAACTGGAATTTAGGCTGTCCGTATCCTATGGTCACAAAGCAGGGCATGGGTAGCGGACTCATTTGTAATCCGGAGAAGATTGACCATATTTTAAAACGTGCCCATGAAGAAACCGATGTGACGGTTTCCATGAAAATGCGGATGGGGTATGAAAATGCACAGGAGATTTTAGAGGTATTTCCTATTTTGGATACCTATCCACTTAAAAACATTGCCATTCACGCCCGTATTGGAAAACAGCTGTATAAGGGTGGCGTAGATCTGGATGCCTTTCAACGGTGCGTAGAAAGCACCAAACATACGTTATACTACAACGGCGATATTACCACAGTTGCAAAGTTCAAGGAAATGCAGGAGCGCTTTCCTACGATTGACCATTTTATGATCGGTAGGGGATTGATAGCAGACCCATTTCTACCGAGCATGATAAAAAACGATACGATAGAGTACCCTAAAAATAGGTGGCAGATTTTTTCTGAATTCCATGACACCATTTACAAGCAGTACGACGAGGCGTTGTCCGGGCCCACGCCCATTAAAATGAAAATGCAGGGTTTTTGGGAGTATTTTTCCCAGTCTTTTTCTAATCCGCACAAAGCCTTTAAAACAATAAAAAAGGCCAATAATCCAAGAGCGTATCAGCAAGCGGTGCGGGAGATTTTGAATAATGAATAAGGTAACGGTTATCTTTGCACCATCGTTTTAAAATACCTAGTGAAAGAACTTCTATTAATTACGCCTCCCTTTACGCAGTTGAATACGCCGTACCCCGCTACAGCCTATATCAAGGGGTTTTTAAATACGAAGGGAATCTCCTCTTTTCAGATTGATTTAGGGATTGAGGTTATTTTAGCCTTGTTCAACAAAAATACATTCGATAAGATTTTTAAAATGGCTTTTGAAGGAAACACCATCGTTTCTGAAAATTGCCAACGTATATATGCCCTAAGGGACAACTACTTGAAAACCTTGGATGGGGTGGTCCTCTTTCTACAGGGTAAGAACCCAACCTTGGCCAGACAGCTCTGCACCGATAATTTTTTGCCGAGGGCTTCCCGTTTTCAGCAATTGGATGATATGGAATGGGCCTTTGGTACCATGGGAATGCAGGACAGGGCCAAACATCTGGCCACTCTATATTTAGAGGATTTATCCGATTTTATTGTAGAGTGTATCGATCCTAATTTTGGCTTTAGTAGGTATGCAGAAAGGCTGGGTCGTAGTGCCAATTCCTTTGATGATTTATATGATCATCTTATCGATAAGCCGACATTTATTGACGACTTGACCCTAGAAATTTTAGATGAACAACTTGAGAACAATGAGCCCAGATTAGTCTGTTTTTCAGTGCCTTTTCCGGGAAATCTGTATAGTGCCTTTCGGTGTGCGCAATTCATCAAATCAAATTATCCGGCAATTAAAATTGCCATGGGTGGCGGTTTTCCCAATACGGAACTTCGCAGCCTAACCGATGTACGTGTATTTGAGTTCTTTGATTTTATTTCATTGGATGATGGGGAGCGACCTTTGGAACTTATTTATAATTTCGTGTTCAATAACGGTTCGGATCTAAAACGGACGTTTATTTTGGAGAACAATACCGTTGTTTATATGAACAAAAGTCTACTCCTTGATTATAAACAGCAGGAGGTTGGTACGCCAGATTATTCTGATTTGTTGTTGAACGACTATATTTCGGTCATTGAAATTGCCAACCCTATGCACAGTCTTTGGAGTGATGGTCGATGGAACAAACTCACCATGGCCCATGGTTGCTATTGGGGCAAGTGTACTTTTTGCGATATTTCACTCGATTACATAAAAATATATGAGCCCGTTGCTGCGAGTCTTTTGGTGGACCGAATAGAGACTCTAATTAATCAAACGGGAGAAACAGGATTCCATTTTGTGGATGAAGCCGCGCCACCCTCTTTAATGAAGGCCTTGGCATTGGAAATTTTAAAACGAAAATTGACTATTACGTGGTGGACGAACATCCGTTTTGAAAAGAACTTTACCCAAGATCTTTGCTATTTATTAAAAGCGTCAGGCTGTATTGCTGTTTCCGGAGGATTGGAAGTGGCATCGGATCGTTTGTTAAAGCTCATCGACAAAGGGGTGACCGTAGAACAGGTAGCCCAGGTAACCCGAAATTTTACGGAAGCGAATATCATGGTGCATTCCTATTTGATGTATGGCTATCCTACGCAGACCGTTCAGGAAACTGTGGATAGTCTGGAAATGGTACGGCAATTGTTTGAATTGGGTATCATACAATCTGGATTTTGGCATCAGTTTGCGCTAACGGCCCATAGCCCGGTAGGATTGCATCCGGAGGAATATGGAATCATGCCCGATCTCAAACAAATCAGTTTTGCCAATAATGATATCGAGTTCAAGGACAAAACAGGTATTGATCATGAGCAATTTAGTTTCGGACTAAAAAAATCGCTCTTCAACTTTATGCACGGGATTGGATTTGAGATGGCATTGCAAGCGTGGTTTGATTTTGAGGTTCCCCATACGACCATCGTTCCGGATTATATTTATTTTTGTTTACAGCAAGAACAAAAGTTAAACACAAAAGCATCTGCAAAAATTGTTTGGTTGGGGGCCATGCCAGTTGCCCATGAGCGTATTAAAAAGAAAAAAGGGACTACTTGGGAGCAGTTGGCATTAAGTTTCCACTCGGTAGCCGATGTTTATGAAATTACGGTGGACAAAGAAAAGGGGCACTGGTTGTGCGCAATTTTGGAAAAGTTGAACCCTCAAAATAAGCCCTTGACTTTCGGACAATTGAAGTCCGATTTTGAACTGCATTTTGAGGATTTTGAACTTTTTTGGTATTCTAAGTCCGTTAGGGGATTAAGAGAACATGGTCTACTGGTGTTATAGGACAGTTTTAAAAACCTTTCCGAGCTAAGAAATGTTACTTATCTTGAGCAATAATGATAGAGTTTAATACAAGTTTAAAAATCTTTTATAACTACGAGTGTTTTTAACTAGCCCTTAATAAAAATCGATTACATGATTAAAATTCACCTCCTTTTCACCTGTGCCGTTTTTCTTATAATAAGCGGATGTAAACAAGAAGCTACCCCAGTAAAAATAGATATCGAAGAGTTAACCATTGCAGAAATCCATATGGCATATACCGATGGCAATTACACTGCCCAGGATTTGGTCAAGGCTTATATAGAGGCCATTGAGACGAAGGATGATCGTATAAATGCAATAACTGTTATAAATCCTTATGCTGTTTCTATAGCCAAACAATTGGATGCCGAATATCGAAACACAACCGTTTTACGTCCGCTCCATGGCATACCCATCATTGTAAAGGATAATATCAATACTGTTGGTCTTCCCACCACCGCAGGTTCTTTCGCTTTGGAAGATTTTATTCCCATTGAAAATGCGTTTATCATCGATAAGCTTGTGGAAGCCGGCGCTATTGTACTGGCGAAGTCAAATATGTCAGAATGGGCGTTTTCGCCTATGCATTCAGAAAGTGCTACACATGGCACCACTCACAATCCCTATAATTTAGATTATGTGCCAGCAGGTTCCAGTGGTGGGTCTGCCGCAGCAATTGCAGCTAATATGGGATTAGGTGGCTTGGGTACCGATACCGGTAACTCTATACGTGGCCCTTCGGCACACAATGCACTGGTAGGTTTTAGAACAACACTTGGCTTGATCAGTAGGGAGGGGATAGTGCCTTTGTATTTAAGAAATGATGTGGTAGGGCCAATGTGCAGAAACGTAGAGGATGCTACGCGTATGTTGGAAGTAATGGCTGGTTATGACGTAAAAGACCCCATCACTAAAAATTCGATAGATAAAACGCCTGGGAATTATAGGCAATTTTTGGTGAAAGACGGCCTAAATGGAGCTCGAATCGGTATTTTAAGAGAATTAACCGATAATAACATAGACCCAGATGTTAGCTTATTGTTTGAACAGGCCATCGCTGATTTAGATTCCTTAGGAGCAGAAATAATAAATCCTATAAGAATTCCTAATTTTTCAACCTTGAGACAAAACCAATGGTGTTGGATGTTCAGAAAAGACCTCGAGTCTTTTTTGGCAACTTATGTTAAACGAGATACGGTCCAAACCTTAGAGGACATTATAAGAATAGGAACAACTTCAGAGTTTTCAAAAGAACGATTAAAAAGAAATGCCAGTGCGAATGAAACTGAAGGCGAATGTTTGGATGCATATCATGATGCAAAACGAATTGCCTTTAGGGAAGCCATTGAATCGGTCATGGATTCTTTAGATTTAGATGGTATCGTTTATCCATCTTGGAATTATAAACCTGCCCATATTGCCTTATTTCAAGAGGAATATAAAGGAGATAATAGTCAGGTTATTGCACCGCATACGGGTCAACCCGCCTTTACGGTGCCCATGGGGTTCAGTCCAGGGAATTTGCCGGCCGGAATTCAATTTCTGGGAAGAATGTATGATGAGCCAACCTTGATAAAACTAGCCTATTCCTACGAACAGGGAACCAAACATAGAAAACCGCCAATCTTTAAATAGTGATTTAGTGAAATAGTCTTTAAAATTGATGATTGAACCCTCTATGAAAATTACCAATTCAACCCAAAAGGAGATTGACCAAATATTCAAGCTGTACAAAATAGCTTCTGACTATCAACGCAGCAAGAAATCGGTCGTGGTTTGGCCTGATTTCGATAGAACGATGGTCACGAAGGAAATACAGGAAAACAGGCAGTTTAAAATATTGATTGATGATGAAGTTGCTTGTGTATGGGCGATTACCTTTTCAGATGAACAAATTTGGGAGGAACGAAATGTCGATGCGGCCATTTACATTCATCGCATTGCAACGCACCCAGCTTTTAGAGGGCATAATTTTGTAGGTACGATTGTGGCTTGGGCAAGGGAATTCGCAAAGACACATCAGAAAAGATACCTCCGACTGGATACGATAGGCAACAATACGCGTCTTATAAAACATTATACCGATGCCGGATTTAATTTTCTTGGGATGTTTAAGTTAAAAAATGTGGATACTCTTCCACTGCACTATAAGGAAGGCCCCGCCTGTTTGTTTGAAATTGATTTGGAAAAGAAATGAATTTGCATCCTAGAATTATTGGACTTGAAGAAAAGAAATTGGTTGGTATCGCAATCCAAATGGACTTGATTGAAAATAAGACTGCCGAACTTTGGAAGCGATTTAGAGCCATATGCCCGGAAATTAAAAATAGGGTATCGGAGGAGTTTATTTCCTTGCAAAACTATCCAACAGATTATTTTGAGCATTTTCAACCTACTAAGACCTTTGTAAAATGGGCCTGTGTCGAGGTCAATAGTTTTGTTAGTATCCCTTATGGAATGGAATGTTTGACCCTAACGGGTGGACCTTATGCAGTTTTTGATTACCGAGGTTCCAGTGCCGACCCGCGCATTTTTCGATATATTTATGGCAAATGGATTCCCGATTCTATTTATCAATTAGATAATCGCCCTCATTTTGAGGTCTTGGGCACCAATTATAAACAATACGATCCTACCTCTGAAGAGGAAATTTGGATTCCGATTCGTGAAAAATGAAAGAACCCCAAAATGCACCTTGGTTTTATATAGTACTATTAATTTTGGCCGGGGAAAGTGTATTTATACTGCCCTTTGTATTACAGCGGGTATTCAGGCCAACGGTCTTGAAAGTTTTCGAATTGGATAACGTGGAATTGGGGCTTTGTTTTTCCGTCTACGGTTTTGTGGCACTGGTTTCTTATCTGATTGGAGGACCATTGGCGGATAAGTTTCCACCTAGAAAATTAATTGCCACTGCCTTGTGGATGACCGCCCTTGGTGGTTTGGTTTTTGCAACCTTTCCAAATTATGGAACCCTTAAAATATTGTACGGATATTGGGGGTTCACCACCATCTTTCTTTTTTGGGCCCCTATGATTAAAGCGACGCGGGTTTGGGGTGGTGAGAAGGCACAAGGAAAGGCGTTTGGATTACTCGATGGGGGTAGGGGATTGGTTGGAGCACTTTTTGGTACTATGGGTGTTTTGGTCTTTTCCTTTTTCATGACGGCAGATTTGGATGTCGCCACCTTAAAAGAGAGTAGGTTTGCTTTTCGGTATGTTATTTTGGTTTCATCGGCAATCGTTGCCTTGGTTGGTATCCTCGTTTGGTGGTTCATGAAATTACCGGGACTGGCAGAAAAGGAAATCATAGTGGACAAGATTACCATTTCCCAGATACGTCAGGTGCTTAGATTACCATCGGTACTGTTGCTGATGGTCATCATTCTTTGCGCTTATGTAGGCTATAAAATTACCGATGTCTTCTCGCTTTATGCCCAAGATGTCATGTTATATGATGAGGTAGGGGCTGCCCAAGTAGGTACCTTTTTATTATTTGTCAGACCGGTTGTTGGTGTTCTTATAGGCATTCTAGCAGACCGTTCTAGACCGAGCTTGTGGCTGTTCATTAGTTTTATCATCACTTTTTTTGGTGCGGTCATTTTTGCAACCGGTTTGGTTGCCGATACCAGCTATATCCCTTTTCTTCTTTCGATACTGGTAGTGGCCATAGGGGTCTATGCCGCTCGAGCCCTTTATTTTGCGGTGATGCAAAGTGGTAAGATACCCTTGATATTGACCGGAACTGCTGTAGGCCTTATTTCTTTGATAGGGTATACCCCCGATATTTTTGCTGGTCCGGCGATGGGTTATTTGTTGGATAGTTCCCCAGGTCTGAAAGGACATCAACACGTATTTTGGATGCTGGCAGGATTTTCATTTATCGGGGGGTTGGCAGCATATCGTTATTTTAAACTTTACGGTAAACGACGCTATGAAGCTTCCTAAAAATCTCCATTTAGTGCTCTCCGGAATTATCGTTATCCTTGCCGGATTGGTATATGGAGGCTATCCCGCGGTGTTGATGCCTATGATTCTCGATTTTGAAGTGAACGCCTTGGAATTAAAAAATATGCTCCGGGCGATAATGGGAATTTATATGGGTATCGGTGCGTTTTGGTTGATAGGCGCTTTTCGTACAAAGTTTTGGTATGGAGCTACACTTAGTAACGTACTTTTTATGGGAGGAATATCCTTGGGAAGAATTATAAGCACCCTTTTTGACGGTGTTTCCATTCTGTTTACCCCTGCCCTTATTTTGGAGTTGTTATTTTTTGGATGGGGCCTGTATAATTTGAAAACCCATAAATGATTTCTTTAAGCCAAAATAAAACCTTGATTGCTTAACTTTCGTAATTATATTGAACCTGAAAACTAAAATCATGAAAAAACTTGGCGGACTATTCCTACTATTGACCATTGCATTTATTTTTTCCTCGCACGAATTATTTTTAAAGACCGATTCGCATTTCTTGAAACCGAATACAACGGGTCAATTGTATTTGTTCAATGGCACCTTTGATACCAGCGAAAATGAAATTACCAGAGACCGAATTATAGATGCCAAAATTTTAGGTCCAGGATATACATTTGAACCTGCAGATGCCGACTTTTACGGAGAAAAGAATGTTACCTATTTGAACTTTACCACAGGTGATGCAGGTACCTATGTAGCCGGTATTTCTACACTTCCCAAAATCTTGGAAATGGATGCCAAAGCCTTTAACGAATATTTGGATCACGAAGGCTTGGAAGGAACCATTTCGGAGCGTAAGGAAATGAAATTGACCGACAAAGGGGCTAAGGAGCGCTATTCCAAACATGTAAAGGCGCTGCTACAGGTAGGTAAAATGAGCTCGATGGATTTTATGAAGCCCTTGAATTATCCTATAGAATTTGTTCCCTTGAACAATCCCTATGAAATAAAAATGGGGGAATCTGTGGCATTTAAGTTATTGCGTAACGGTCAACCTTTGGCCAACCAGATCGTTCACTATAGCACCTCTAAACCTGGTGTTGATGCCCATGAAAATGAAAGCAGTACCAAAACGAATGCCAATGGAATTGTTGTGGTGAAACCGACCGAAAAAGGAAAGTGGTATGTGGCTACGATTCATATGGAGAAGAAATCGGGAGATGCGGTGGATTACGAATCCAACTGGGCCACATTGACTTTTGAGATTAAATAAAGGTTAGGCTTTCGCCGATAACTGTATTTTTTTCCAAGATTTTGTATCCTTGTTCAAATTAAATTTTTAAGCAGTGCTGTACAAAGACATAGAAATACAGATAGAACAATTAAAAAGTATTTCGTTTACTACCGAACGTATTTCGATACTGAATAGGGTGGCTAATTATGTTCAGGTGAAAAAAGACGTTGGAAAGGCCATCAACTTAAATTTTGTATGTACCCATAACTCCCGCAGGAGCCAGCTGTCACAGACTTGGGCACAGGTTTTGTCCGTCTATTTTCAGATTCCGAATGTGCATTGTTATTCGGGAGGCACGGAGGCAACGGCTCTTTTTCCAAAAGTTGCCGAAATTTTAGAGAGTAGTGGATTCAGAATTTCTAAACTTTCTGATGGAAGTAATCCTGTGTATGCCATTAAGTACGCACCGAACCTGCATCCAATAATTGGCTTTTCTAAAACGCATGATCATGACTTCAACCCAGAAAGGAATTTTGCTGCCATCATGACCTGTGGTCATGCGGACGAAAACTGTCCGTTTATCCCTGGGGCGGAACAACGGATCCCCTTAACTTTTGAAGACCCTAAAGCTTTTGACGGTACAGACTTACAGACCGAAAAGTATAGGGAGCGAAGTTTGGAAATAGCTGCGCAACTTTATTACGTTTTTTCTAAGGTCAAGTAAAATAACTTTGGCTGAACAATGGATGCTATTTATTGGGATCGTTCATTTGTGTTTCGGTTAGGGGTGCTTTTTAATTTAAGTGGTCGGTAGTTTTAGAAGGTCGTCCGTGGTTTATACTGATCCCTTATTTAAGGAATTTGTTATTGTTTTGTGTGCTTTGACGCAACGAAATGGCAATTTAAACGTCTAACTAAAAAAAAATCATGAAAAAATTGATTTACTTTTTTGTTCTGATTTTAGGAATAACTTCCTGTAGTTCTGACGACGAGTATTTACGGGAAGAATTTAAATTCAGTTCTGAATATTCAGCTAGAGTTACGGTTGGTGGTGTCGTCGGCATAACTGAACGGACTTTTGAGGTAGGAGAAATTTACAAAGGAACAGATACAGGAGGGTCAACGATACAAACAGAAATAGCGGAACACTCTAGAGTAAATGACGATTGTCCAAATCCTAGGTGCTATCAAGAATTTTTAGAAGTTCCCAGAGAATTTCTAAAACTAGTTGATTAACAAGTCAAAACTAAGTCTACGCCTATAGCCAACTGATCAAAAAGCTTTTACTACTTATTCAGAAAAAATTTAACGGAAGTTCAGATTGGTTTTTAAATGCAAAGAGACCATTCAATCCCTAAAAATCCAGCTTCTTCTTTCTTAGCTCAAAGTTTTGGCCCAGATACACCTTACGTACCATTTCATCTGCGGCTAGGTCCTCGGGAATACCGGATTTTAAAATCCCTCCTTCAAACATTAAATAGGATCGTTCTGTTATAGCCAGCGTTTCCTGCACGTTATGGTCGGTAATGAGAATACCGATGTTTTTGTTCTTTAATTGGGCTACAATGCGTTGTATGTCCTCTACGGCAACGGGATCTACCCCGGCAAAAGGCTCATCCAGCAAAATAAATTTTGGATCGGTCGCCAATGCGCGCGCAATTTCGGTACGTCTACGTTCCCCACCGGAAAGTAAGTCGCCTCTACTTTTACGAATATGGCCCAAACCAAATTCTTCAATCAGCGATTCCATTTTCATGTGCTGCTCCTTCTTGCTCAAATCGGTCAACTGCAGCACGCTTAAAATATTCTTTTCAATACTCAATTTCCTAAAGACCGATGCTTCTTGTGCCAAATAGCCAATGCCGTTCTGAGCTCTTTTATACATGGGAAACTTTGTGATTTCCATATCATCCAACCAAATACTACCGCCATTGGGTTTGATCAATCCCACGATCATATAGAAAGAAGTCGTCTTGCCCGCCCCATTCGGACCCAAAAGTCCGACAATTTCCCCTTGGTTGACTTCAAGGGAAATCCCCTTGACCACTCTTCGGCCTCGGTAAGACTTCATGATATTTTCGGCACGTAACTTCATGGCTTCAAATCTATTGGTTCTCGGTTGGTCTTTAAAGATTTTAAGGTTTATTTAACCTTGCTGTTTTTCCAACGCTTCCCAATATTCATAGGCTCGCCTTAAATGGGGCACCACAATGGTACCGCCGACCAGTGTAGCGATGCCCAAGGTTTCCATAACCTCTTCTTTTGAGGCACCCTCTTTATGCGAACTTTCCAGGTGGTATTTTACACAATCGTCACATCGTAACACCGCAGAAGCAACAAGCCCTAACAATTCTTTGGTTTTAACATCCAATGCACCAGCAGCATAGGCATTGGTATCCAAATTGAAAATACGTTTGATGAGCTTATTATTGTCCGCCAATAATCTCTCGTTCATTTGCGAACGATAGGTATTAAATTCCTCAATTTGGTTTGACATCCTTGTTGTTTTTTTGGGCTTTTTCAGCTTTTTCAGCTTTTTTTCTTTCTTTTCTCAACACCATGGCAGATATGTAAATACTGACCTGGTACAATATCAATACAGGAATGGCCACAATGATTTGACTGGCAACATCCGGTGGCGTAATAACGGCAGAAAGTATCAATACGATAACAAGTGCGATCTTACGATATTTCTTCATAATTTCTGGGGTTACAAGACCCACTTTGGTCAAAAAGAAAATAATGATCGGTAGCTCGAACAAAATACCGCAGGCAATTACAGACGCCCTTACGGTTGATATATAGGAAGCTAAATCAAACTCATTGGTGACCTCTTCACTAACTTGGTAGGTGCCTAAAAAGTTAATGGATAAGGGAGCAACTACATAATAGCCAAACAAAACCCCTAAAAAGAATAGTAATGAAGCGACAAAAATAAAGCCTCGTGAGTTTTTACGTTCCTTTTCGTATAGTCCTG
The DNA here is from genome assembly GCA_038256135.1 of Flavobacteriales bacterium. Classification (GTDB taxonomy): domain Bacteria; phylum Bacteroidota; class Bacteroidia; order Flavobacteriales; family Flavobacteriaceae; genus Maribacter. Next base: position 12,719 of record JBBSKR010000003.1, read on the forward strand.
GACTAATGAATTTCCACAATTCATAAAGCACATAAGGAAACCCGATGATGAACCCTGCCCAAATGGAGGTCCAGATATGTGCGGAAAACTGACCGGACATCAACCTACTTTGAATGGTAAACGGTAATTTATCTGCACAGAATGCGGAATCAAAACCAAAATAGGTGGCAATATCACAAAACAGTCTATACGTAGGGAAATCCATTTTCTTGGGACCAAAAATGACCGTATCAAAAATGAAATCTTTCATTAAAAAGGCCAAAGACCCTATAATGACAATAGCCAATGTACATCGGATCAAGTGCCATCTTAATTCCTCTAGATGGTCAAGAAATGACATCTCTTCGTGTGCCGTTTTAGTTTTAGAACCCATTATAAAATACCTTCGTTTATTAAATTATGTAAATGAATCACACCCACATAGGTGTCCTTGTCCATGGCAAGTAATTGTGAAATTCCTTTTTGCTGCATTAACTCCAAGGCTTTGACGGCCAGGGTATCTGCAGGTATCGTTTTGGGGTTGGTCGTCATAATTTCTTTTGCGGTCAGCCCCTTAATATTGTCGTGCTTGTTGAGCATTCGCCTAATATCGCCGTCGGTAACGATACCCACTACTTTTTTACCATCGAGCACTGCGGTTACACCCAACATTTTTTCGGAAATCTCTACGATTACCTTTTTAACCTCGGCTTCTTTTTGCACACTGGGCACTTGATTTTTACTCACAAGATCAGCAACACGTAAGTAGAGCCTTTTGCCCAATGCACCACCGGGATGGTATTTGGCAAAATCGGTACTGCTAAAACCCTTTAGTTCCAAGAGTACGATGGCCAGTGCGTCTCCCATCACCAATTGTGCCGTGGTACTGGTGGTTGGGGCCAATCCGTTTGGACAAGCTTCCTTTCCAACAAAAGTGTTTAAAATAAAATTTGCCTGTTTTGCCAAAAAGGATTCCATATTGCCCGTCATGGCAATTAATTTATTGGTGCCTCTTTTGATCAAAGGTACCAACATTTTTATTTCGGGGGTATTGCCACTGTTGGAGATACAGATGACCACATCGTTTTCTTGAATCGTTCCTAAATCTCCATGTATGGCATCTCCGGCATGCATAAAAATGGCCGGTGTGCCCGTAGAATTTAAGGTCGCCACAATTTTGGTGGCGATAATGGCGCTTTTTCCAATACCGGAAATAATCACACGGCCTTTGGATTCAATAATGCAATTAACCGTATTTGCGAAATCTTCCGTAAGAAGTGTGGTCAGATGGGCTATGGCATCACGCTCAGTTTCAATGGTTTTTTTCGCCAAGTCAATAATGGTGTCCGCAGCAATCAATCTATTATTCAAATTATGAATTGTATTCCTAAAAGAATGTGTTATCTTTAAGAATACAAAATTAAACAAACTTAATTTTATATGCCGATTATCGCATAAGAATTTAGTGACGCGACGCTTGGCAGCCAATAATTTTGTTCACTTATGAGTTTTAATGAAAGAAGTGATTCCTTTAAATGGTAAATGTGACACACAGTAAAGAATTTGATGACATCGATTTACATTCCTCTTTAAAAAAATATTTTGGATTTTCACAGTTCAAAGGGCTTCAGGAAAAAGTCATTAGGAATGTTTTACAGCGAAAAAACACGTTTGTAATAATGCCGACTGGTGGCGGTAAATCCCTTTGTTATCAATTACCGGCACTCATGCAGGAAGGTACGGCAATCATTGTTTCCCCTTTGATCGCTTTAATGAAAAACCAGGTGGACGCCATTCGAGGTGTTTCCTCTGAAAATGGTATTGCCCATGTATTGAACTCTTCCTTGAACAAAGGTGAAATCAAGCAGGTAAAAAAGGACATTGTCGATGGCATCACAAAATTATTATATGTGGCGCCAGAGTCCTTGACAAAGGAGGAAAACGTTGAATTTCTGCGTTCGGTAACCATTTCTTTTGTGGCCGTTGATGAGGCGCATTGTATTTCGGAATGGGGACATGATTTTAGACCGGAATACCGTAATATAAAATCGATCGTGGAACGTTTGGGGGATGATATCCCGATTATAGGCCTAACCGCTACCGCAACTCCAAAAGTGCAAGAGGATATTATCAAAAACTTGGGTATAGGAGGGGCTACCTTGTTTAAGGCATCTTTCAATAGGCCCAATCTGTTCTATGAAGTACGAACCAAAACCGAGAATATAGAGGCTGATATTATTAGGTTCGTAAAACAGAATGCCGGTAAATCGGGTATTATCTATTGTTTAAGTAGGAAAAAGGTTGAAGAACTCTCACAGATATTACAGGTGAATGGAATAAGTGCAGTGCCATACCATGCCGGATTCGACGCTAAAACAAGGTCCAAATATCAGGATATGTTCTTGATGGAGGACGTTGATGTGGTCGTGGCAACAATTGCCTTTGGTATGGGAATAGATAAACCGGATGTTCGTTTTGTGATCCACCACGATATTCCAAAAAGTATTGAAAGCTACTATCAAGAAACCGGCAGGGCTGGCCGAGATGGGGGTGAGGGACATTGTTTGGCCTACTACTCCTACAAGGATATTGAGAAGTTGGAGAAATTCATGTCGGGCAAACCGGTTGCAGAGCAAGAAATAGGTAATGCCTTATTGCAAGAGGTCGTGGCCTACGCGGAAACTTCCATGTCTAGGCGCAAGTTTATGCTTCATTACTTTGGTGAGGAGTTTGATGACGTCAATGGCGAAGGGGCCGCGATGGACGACAATACTAAAAACCCCAAAGAAAAGGAAGAAGCAAAGGACAACGTACTGAAACTGCTCACCGTTGTAGTGGGTACTAGCGAAAAGTTTAAATCAAAGGAAATTGTAAATACTTTACGGGGTAAGGTAAACGCTATTATCGCTTCGCATAAGACCAACGAAAAAGACTTTTTTGCAATAGGTTCCGATAAAGATAAAAGTTATTGGATGGCATTGGTACGGCAAACTTTGGTTGCCGGACTATTACGCAAGGAAATTGAGCAATATGGTGTGATTCATTTAACGGAAAAGGGTAATGAATTTTTAAAGAACCCTTCCTCTTTTATGATGACCAAGGATCATGTCTATAATGCAGAAAATGATAATGCTATTGTTGGGGCGGCAAAAACTGGAGGAATTGCAGATGAGAAACTTTTGAAACAATTGAAGGATTTAAGAAAAGCCCAGGCAAAGAAATTAGGGGTACCTCCATTTGTAGTTTTTCAAGATCCTTCATTAGAGGATATGGCTTTAAAATACCCTATTTCCCATGAGGAATTATTGAATGTTCATGGAGTAGGGGAAGGAAAGGCAAAAAAATACGGGAAGCCCTTTATGGCCTTTATCAAGGCCTATGTTGAGGAAAATGATGTAATTCGGCCAGATGACTTGGTGGTTAAAAGTACAGGCGCCAATTCTGCGCTTAAGTTGTACATTATACAGAATGTAGACCGAAAATTACCATTAACCGATATTGCTTCCTCCAAAGGGTTGGAAATTCCTGAATTAATCAAGGAAATGGAACAAATTGTTTTCAGTGGCACCAAATTAAACCTAAAATATTGGATCGACGAAGTTTTGGACGAAGACCAGCAAGAAGAAATTCACGAATATTTTATAGACGCCGAATCGGATGATCTTGAAGAAGCCATGTCTGAGTTCGATGGGGAATATGAAGAAGACGAATTGCGTCTTTATAGATTAAAATTTATTAGCGAAGTAGCGAATTAATAGATTGGAATCCTAATGTACTACGGGCTTTTCCAAGAGTGTAATCGTCTGTTCCTCGGTGTTTAAGGTAGCATTTACGCCAATTGGAAATGTGAAGTTTTGATTGACATGACCGAAACTCATACCGTATACCGACGGAATATTTAGGGGCTTGATACGGTCTAAGATAACTTCTTTCAAACTAAAGGAATTGGGATTCGTACTTTCATTGCATCCGGCGCAAACACCAAAAATAATTCCTGCTGCGTTTCTAAATGTCCTGCTGGCAATGAGTTGCGTTAACATACGATCAATTCGATAAGGAGCTTCTTCAACATCTTCTATACAAACGAGGGCATTTGTAAAATCTATTTCATGGGGCGTACCTATCATGGCATTGATCAAGGTCAAACTACCTCCATAAAGTCTTCCTGTGGCAATTCCTGGCGTAATCGTATACCTTTCATATTCATTGACCGAAACATATTTATCCTCAAGTTGCGCGTTTGCAATGATGCTATTTTCGCTATATGTAGATAGGATGTTAATAAAGGCCTGCATACTAAATGTATCATTCAAGGTACTTCCGACCGGGCCATGAAAAGTTACTAGACCGGTCATTTTGAAAATACCGTTCAAAAGAGCGGTAACATCACTAAAACCGATAAGTGCCTTCGGATTTTTGGCGATAGTTCCATAATCCAACTGATCTAGTATTCGTGTACAGCCATAACCACCTCTAATACAAAGAATCGCATCTATATTGCTATTTTCGAACATATGGTTTATATCTGCGGCCCGTTCGTCGTCGGTATTGCTGAAATACCCATGCGGATTTAAAATTCTATCGGTATGATACGACTTGAAGCCAAGCTTATCAAGGGTGCTTTTTGTTTCTTCCAAAACACCTAATGGAAAGGCATAACCAGGTGCTATCAAGCCGATATTATCTCCTTTATTTAGCACTTTTGAAAATAGTCTTTTCGAAGGAAGGTGTAGTGAAGGAATATTGGAATAGCTAGAGATAGGGACCAAGCTACCTAATGAGATGCTCAAGGCACTAGTCAAAAATATACGTCTGGATGCCATAAAAAATTGGATTGCTAATAATTGAAATAGATTGGAAACTTTTAATTATGTAATGTTTAACATTTTTACATAATAATTAAACAAAAATTAAGAATATCATGAGTTTTAACAGACTACATTTACATAAATTTAAAAAAAAAGAACGATGAAAATTTTTAAAATTACAACTTTAAGTGCGGTATTATTATTTATGACGACCGCTTTCGCCCAATCAGAAACCATAGTAGGTGTTGCTGCCGGAAACGATAACTTCACCACCTTGGTGGCAGCGGTCAAAGCTGCCGATTTGGTAGAAACGTTGAGCAGTGAAGGTCCATTCACGGTGTTCGCACCTGTAAACAGTGCTTTTGAAGCCTTGCCTGCTGGTACTGTAGAAGGATTGTTAATGCCAGAAAGCAAAGGGGCGTTAACAGGAATATTGACCTATCACGTAGTGTCCGGCAAATACATGGCTGCCGACGTAGTCGAGGCTATCGAAGGCAATAACGGTTCCTTCGCAGTGAAGACGGTACAAGGAGGTACCATCACTTTGTCCTTATCTGGCGACAAGGTCATGGTTGAAGATGAAAAAGGTAATATGGCGACAGTAGTTATGGCAGACGTTGCAGCTAGCAACGGAGTTATCCATGCTATTGATACGGTTGTAATGCCAAAATAATTATTACAGAATTCCCCCCAAAAAAAAATCCCGTTCAATTGTTGAACGGGATTTTTTATATTAGCCTTATCAGGGTTTTGAAGTACCATCTGTATCCGACCTGTCCCGACGTAATTGGCGTTGAATTTTCCTAATGGCCGATTCAATCGATTTCTCTGGTTCAATAATATTATATTCTCCCCAGAAATCGGGGTCTGCAAATCCAATCGCCTCATCACCTAATATGATAGACGACTTTATTCTATTTTTTGATTTCGGAATAAAGTTTTCGACATTCCTTTCCCAATCCGTTATTGCCATTTCACAGCTCATAGTATAAACGGAGTTGAACAAGCGCTTGTCCCAATTAATTTTAAACTCCAACAGTACATTACTATACCCGTAATACCATTTGCCATCTTTTTCACGATAGTCTACCCGATAGGAAACTTCCGTGGGCCAAACTTCTGCATTTCTGGGTTTCTTACGAACGTACATTTGGGAGGCCAAATCTCTATCGGTAATATTTAGCGAATAAATAGCACTGGTCAGAATTTTATTTTCAGCATCGATATATAATTTACCGGTATAAAGGGGGTCGATAATTTCTGGCTTCTGACTAAAATTGACTACATAGATCAATTGGTCATTTACACGGGTAGAGGAATCAAATGAAAAATCATAATAATCAATGGTTTCCGGTGTAAAAATATAATCTGGATATTTTACCATATCCACAAATAGTGTATTGAATGGACCGCCCTGTAATTTTAACGCAACGGTATCCAATTTACTGTAATCGGTGCTCTTTCGTGCTTTAAATAGTTCAAGTGCATCAGTTCTGTTAGAAGAATATGGGGTTTTATAAATATTTACCACCGCTTCGGATAGACTTACATTGGTACGCCTCTTTTTTATGGTTTCCCTATAAAAAGCGGTCATGACGGTACTCTCGTTTAAATAATTAGTCCCTCTTTTATCCAAGGTTTCCTTGACCAAGGTTTCGGCATCGTTGGGAACAGTTAATCGAACTTCGGAGAGTTCAACGGCAAACTCGTCCATCAAAATTTTATTATTTTCTTTTTCCAACTGGAGTATTGGAAGTCGCTTTGTTTTATATCCTAAAAATGCAATAATCAGATTGCCGTTTTTATTTTCTAATGGTACTTTCAAGGAAAATTGACCCTCTGAGTTGGTAATCGTACTTACATTGGTTCCTTCTATTGTTAACGTTGCAAATACCAAAGGTTTCTTATTGTTGGAGTCCGATACTTCGCCAGTATATTCGCTAAAACTGGTATTCTGTGCCCAAATTAAATTTACCCCTAAACCTATAAATAGCAATATAAACAGCAAGAAATTGCTTTGCAATTGTTTCTGAATACTGATATGTTGTTGTTTCATCACTTATTTTTTATTTTAAGATAATGATTTTAAGTATATTATGGGATTCTTTTAACCATTAATTATGAAGTTATTTCTAAATAAAAAAATTATCAAAAAATCCGCTTTAGTTGTTACTATCAAAGGTTTTAGAGGATTCACTCAGCAGTCTATTGATTTCGTCCAACTCTTTTTGAGTCAGGTCCCGCCATTTGCCAACGGGCAGATCTAAATGAACGTTCATAATACGGATACGCTTTAATTTTTTTACTCGATAATTCAAATACTCGCACATGCGCCTAATCTGTCTGTTAAGGCCCTGAGTCAAAATAATTCGGAATTGATAGGTACTTACCTCAAAGACCTCACATTCCCTGGTCACCGTATCTAGAATGGGAATTCCTTTTCGCATGCGGTTCAAGAAATCTGTGTTAATTGGTTTGTCAACGGTTACCAAATATTCCTTTTCATGATTATTACGCGCCCTAAGAATTTTATTTACGATGTCGCCATCATCGGTGAGGAATATGAGTCCTTCGCTAGGTTTGTCCAATCTACCTATAGGAAAAATACGTTTCGGGTAGTTGATAAAATCAATGATATTGTCCTTTTCAACACCTGTATCGGTGGTACAAACAATACCTACTGGTTTGTTGAATGCCAAATAAACCGATCTTCCCTTAGGTTCCCTAATCAATTCCCCGTCGACCCTTACAACATCTTCAGTGGATATTTTAGTGCCCATTTCAGGGATTTTACCATTAACGGTCACCCTACCCTGATCGATGAGTTTATCGGCGGCCCTACGGGAACAATAACCTGCTTCACTTAAGTATTTGTTTATTCTCGTTACATTGGAATGGTCTTGCATGCGCTGTTATACTAATTTTTGATTTAGTGCCTTTCTAATTCCTGCTGATAGATTTCCCGACCCAATTGTGCTAAAAAGGGTATTCCAATTTCTTCATATTCATAAGCGTCATCGTTGAAAATACCATCTTTATTGACCAAGATCGTAGCGGTCAATAAAAAGTCGATATCATTCTTTGTATCCTTGATATAGGCACAATCCGTCAAAGTGCCATATGCAAACCCGACCTTATTGTATATTTCAATATGGGCAGGGATATTTTCTTCGGTATCGCCATAAAGAAAAAACTTGCAGTAGCCATCATAATAGGTTTTAGGATCGTAACCTACCTGTTGGGGTACGGTATGCATTGCGGTCAATAAATGTTGACGTTGCTCGGGGCTTAGGTCAAAACGCTGCTCCTTTGTGAATTTTTCTGGAAAAACAACTCTTTTTAAGAGCGAATGCTGAGCGTTTAAAGGATAATAATTTTTTAGGCTAAAATCAAAAGATTTGTCAATCAATGAATCATTTTCGTAATATCCAATGCCTTTTACTACTTGCTTAATTTTCAATCTGTAAGGGGCACTATTTAATGTAGGTTTTGTAATGCCTGTGGTAGAATCGTTCAAGTAGACAATTAATGGTTTTGTTCTTAGATTATCTGAATGGTAACCTAATCGATGGGCAATACGTATCGGCGCAATGCCTTTTTTTTGCAAGTTTTCATTTATGGCATCCTGTCCTAACAGTTCCACTAATCTATTGTTCGCTAAATTATCGCTAATAGCAAAAATTTGGGAGATGTCTTCGGCAACCGTACTCTCAATGCTGTCACCTTCCACATAGTATTTCGTATTCATGGATAAGGTATCCGTTTGGTTGAGCCGCTCCAAAGCCAGTACCGCTGTAGGAAATTTGACTGTACTTGCAGGATAAAAGTATACGCTGTCGTTTACTTGAAAATCGTAATCGGTAAAGGTGATACTGTCATTATGCCTATCAATTTTGGTATATCTAATTTGAACCTGATAGTTTTCAACACTATCCATAACCCTTTTAATTTTTGGATTTTGGGAGGACAAGGCCTTTACTAACAGATTTGAGTCCTTGTTTTCCTGCGAACAGGATACCAAGAAAATTGTCCAAAGAAAAAGAAATACGGTTTTTTTCATACTGGTGTTTTATTAATTACTGGGTGTATACTTCACCACGATGTGGTTTTAGCCTATCCCGCACCGAAATCATTTCATTTTCTTCAACCACCATATAGGCCATGCTATGTACATCATTGATTTTTTGAAATCCGGTTATGTTCAATTCAATATGTTCCAAGGCGATGAATTCCTTTAAGTGCTTTTCGTGGTGTTCAGCTGTTTTGAGTGAATCGGGACCCCTAAAGTCCCATATCAATTTTAATTTTCGGTTCAAAGGATAGAAATTGTTAGTTTTTATATCGAGTGGGCAAATTTACCTAAAAATCACCAGTTTATTTTGTATTTGAAGTCGCACTAAGCATTTGAAAAATGATGTTCAAGTCGATTTCAGTTTAGCCAATTTGAATTGTGGCACCTAAAATTGTGTTAAGTAAATCCATAAGCATTTGCACACGATAGGGTAATTGCTATTTTTGCTCGATGTTTTCACTCAAAACAATTAATATTTCTAGAAAGTTATACTCTTTTATTGGTATGGGTATACTTTTTATGGCCTTTTTTTCATGCGCCGATATCTTCAAGAAAGAAGTGAAGAAGAAGCCGATCGCTAGGGTAGGCAATAGTTATTTGTATTTGGAAGAACTGACACCATTGTTGAACGAAGGCATGACCCAAGGTGATAGTGCTTCCTTTGTTTCCAATTACATGAATAATTGGGCATCAAAACAATTATTACTGTCAAAAGCAAAAATTAATCTTTCCGAAGAAAAATTAGCGGAATATAATGTACTTGTTGAGGACTACCGGACTGACCTATATACCAGGGCCTATAAAGAAGCATTGGTGTCCCAATCTGCAGATTTAGTAATTACGGATGATCAATTGGCTGCTTTTTATGAACAGGGAAAAGAAAATTTTAAATTAAAGGAACGAATTGCTAGAATTCGATTTGTAGCCTTGCCGAAAGGTTTTTTAGATAAGGATGAGGTTAGCAAACGTTTAAAAAGTTTTGAGCCCGCCGATGTTCGCTATTTGGATTCTATTGGTGTGCAGTTCAACAAGCTCAACTTCAATGATTCCATTTGGGTCCGCTATGCTAGAATATTTGAAGAAATACCACCAATCTCAATTGACAACGCTGATAAGTACTTAAAAAATTCACAATTTTTTGAGTTGGAGGATTCGATTGGGGTATATTTGGGCAAAATAGAAGAAATAAAGGATATTAATGAAATTGCTCCTTTATCTTTTATAAAGCCCACCATAGAACAAGTTTTATTAAGTCGCAGAAAAATTAACTACCTGCGTAAATTAGAAACCGAGTTATTAGATGAAGCAATCAAGGATAAAGAATTTGAAGTTTTTGAAAGAAAAGAATAGTATTTTTCTAAATTTGTTTTTACTGTTTTCCATTGCTATTACAGCGCAGGATTCCATACCCAACGTTACGGATAATCAAGTAGAGCAAATGGAATCCGTTGCGGAAGCTACAGGTATTACTAAAGATTCAACAAATAATTTCAAGAGAGTCAAATTAGATGGTATTGCCGCAGTTGTTGGGGATTATGTCATCTTGGATTCCGATATCGAGAAAACATTGATCGACCTTAAAAGTCAAGGAGCATCGACCGAAGATATTACACATTGCGGACTATTAGGTAAATTAATGGAAGACCGCTTGTATGCAAACCAAGCCGTACAGGATAGTATTTTGGTCTCAGATGATGAGGTAAACGCTACGGGAGATCGTCAATTGCAATCTTTGGTACAGCAAATCGGTTCCATAGATAAAGTTCTGAAGTACTATAAAAAAGAGGACGAAGCAACCTTTAGGGAAGAACTGTTTAAGATAAATAAATTGCGCATGCTCTCTGAACGTATGCAGCAGGACATTATCAAGGATATTGAAATTACCCCAGAAGAAGTACGTCAATTCTTCAATAAGATTCCAGAGGATGAGCGTCCGGTTTTCGGAGCTGAACTGGAAATTGCACAAATTGTCAAACAACCGGAGCCGTCAGAAGAGGAAAAGCAAAAGGTGGTGGATAAGCTGAATCAAATAAAGGCCGATGTTGAAGATAACGATGCCAGTTTTAGCGTGAAGGCCATTTTGTATTCACAAGATCCAGGTTCAAAATCAAAAGGGGGATTTTATAGTATTACTAAGGATACTGGATTTGATAAGAAATTTAAAGATGTTGCCTTCAGTCTAAAGGAGGGGGAAGTATCCGAGCCTTTTGAAACTCCATTTGGATATCATATTATTTTCATTGAAAAGATTCGGGGACAAGAATTGGATTTGCGCCATATTTTGGTACAGCCCGAAATTTCCCAAGATGTACTTTATGAAGCTAAATCGGAGTTGGATAGCATACGAGAAAAAATAATCAACGAAGAATTCACATTTGCCGAAGCGGCGCTCAATTTTTCCGATGAAAAGGAAACCAAGTTTGATGGTGGACTATTACGAAATCCGATCAATTTTGATTCGAAATTCGAATTGACTAAAATGGACCCAACCTTATATAATCAGGTCCAAAATTTAAAGGATAATGAAATAACCTTTCCTGTTTTGGAACAAGATCCAAGAGGTGGACCACCAAAATATAAAATCTTAAAGATTACCAATAGATACGACGAGCATGTGGCGGATTTTTCAAAGGATTATACCAAAATACAGGAATTGGCCCTCACGGAAAAAAAATACAATGCCATTAAAAAATGGATGGACGAACATATTGAAGATACCTATATAAGTGTAAACGATGCCAACAAAGCATGTGACTTCGCCAACAACTGGATAAAGGAATAAAAATATGTCAGACGTTTCCGCAATAGAACGCCTAGTAGAAAAACATGCTGCGCTCAAAAAAGAAATAGCTAAGATTATTGTTGGTCAAGAGAAGGTAATCGAACAAATATTACTTTCTATCTACACCGGTGGTCACTCTTTACTTATTGGTGTTCCCGGCTTGGCAAAGACCTTGATGGTCAATACCATTGCCCAAGCATTGGGTCTCGATTTCAAACGGATCCAGTTTACACCTGATCTTATGCCAAGTGATATTTTGGGGAGCGAGATACTTGATCAGAACCGCAATTTCAAATTTTTAAGGGGACCTATATTTTCCAATATTATTTTAGCGGATGAAATCAATAGAACGCCACCAAAAACGCAAGCAGCGCTTTTGGAAGCGATGCAGGAAAGGGCAGTCACCATTGCCGGTCAGCAACATAAATTGGAATTGCCCTATTTTGTATTAGCTACGCAAAACCCTATCGAACAGGAAGGAACCTACCCATTGCCCGAAGCACAGTTAGACCGTTTCATGTTTGCCATTGAATTGAAATATCCTTCCATTATGGAGGAAATTCAGGTAGTAAAAAATACCACCGCGGATAGAAGCCAAATAATAAATCCGCTTTTTAACGCCGAAGATATCATCGCTATTCAAAATTTGGTTCGCAGAATACCTGTTCCAGACAATGTTGTGGAATATGCAGTGAAGCTTGTCAACAGTACAAGGCCTAACTTAGATACAGCTTCCGAATATGTAAAGCAATATGTAGATTGGGGCGCTGGTCCCAGGGCATCGCAGAACCTTATTTTGGGCGCTAAGGCGAATGCCGCCATCAATGGTAAATTCTCACCAGATATTGAAGATGTCCATGTAGTCGTCAAGGGTATTCTTCGCCATAGGATTATTAAAAATTATAAAGCCGAGGCAGAAGGTATCAGCGAAGAGGATATTATTGATAAACTTCTCTAATTAAAATTCCAAAAAGTGTTTTTTTATCAAGATTGCTAACGATAATTACTATCATAAGGATATTCTTTACCATAGGATGAATTAAAAAGCACTGAATCACACTTATTAAATTTCAATCACATAGTAGATTTTCTTAAATTTACCGAATTGCGTTAATTTAAAAATAAGATAAAGAATGGCATTTGACATAGATATGATTAAAGAGGTTTACGCCAATATGGCTGAACGTGTTGACAAGGCTCGTGATATTGTCGGAAAACCCCTGACCCTTTCAGAGAAAATTTTATATTCCCACCTTTGGGACGGTAGTCCTACCAAGGCATTTAGCAGAGGTAAGGATTATGTCGATTTTGCTCCAGATCGTATTGCTTGTCAAGATGCTACGGCACAAATGGCATTATTGCAGTTCATGCAAGCCGGTAAGCCAAAAGTTGCAGTGCCTACAACCGTGCACTGTGATCACTTGATACAAGCCAAAAATGGTGCTGAGGCAGATTTGAAATCGGCCAATTCTGCAAGTGCCGAGGTATTTGACTTTTTGGAATCGGTTTCAAATAAGTATGGAATCGGTTTTTGGAAACCAGGAGCAGGGATCATTCACCAAGTGGTATTGGAAAATTACGCATTTCCTGGGGGAATGATGATCGGTACAGATTCCCATACCGTAAATGCAGGTGGTTTGGGTATGGTGGCTATTGGTGTAGGTGGAGCAGATGCTGTTGACGTTATGGCCGGTATGGCATGGGAATTAAAATTTCCAAAACTCATTGGTGTGCGACTGACCGGAGAAATTTCTGGATGGACCGCGCCAAAGGACATTATTCTAAAAGTAGCCGAAATATTGACCGTTAAAGGTGGTACCGGTGCTATAGTTGAATATTTTGGACCAGGTGCCATAGCACTTTCCTGCACAGGTAAAGGTACCATTTGTAATATGGGTGCCGAAATTGGTGCAACCACGTCCACTTTTGGTTACGATGAGTCCATGGAGCGTTATTTGAGAGCTACCGATCGAGCCGATGTGGCAGACGCCGCAAATAAGGTGAAGGAATATTTGACTGCGGATAAAGAGGTCTATGCGAATCCGGAAAACTATTTTGATGAAGTAATCGATATAGACCTTTCTAAACTCGGTCCCTTATTGAACGGACCTTTTACACCAGATCTTTCTACCGCAGTTGGTAAGGATATGACGGAGAAGGCAACAAAGAATGATTGGCCTTTACAAGTAGAATGGGGCCTAATAGGTTCCTGTACCAATTCTTCCTACGAAGATTTATCAAGAGCGTCATCCATAGCACAACAAGCCTTGGATAAGGGATTAAAAATTAAAGCCGAATTAGGGATAAACCCTGGTTCCGAACAAGTACGTTTCACGGCTGCGCGCGATGGTATTCTTGGAATATTCGAGAAATTGGATGCCAAGATATTCACCAATGCCTGTGGACCTTGTATCGGACAATGGGCGCGGTATAAGGATCCAAAGAATGCACCAAAGAATAGCATCGTACATTCATTCAATAGAAACTTTGCCAAACGTGCAGACGGAAACCCGAATACCCATGCTTTTGTGGCATCTCCGGAAATTACGGCAGCAATCGCCATAGCTGGTAGATTGGATTTTAACCCTATTACGGATACCCTTATCAATGAAGATGGTCAAGAAGTTCGATTCGAAGAGCCTACGGGATGGGAATTGCCTCCAAAAGGATTCGAAGTAGAGGATGCCGGTTATTTGGCTCCTAACGAGAATGGGTCTACCGTTGAGGTAAAAGTTGCGGAAGATTCGGAGCGTTTACAGTTATTGGAACCTTTTGAGCCTATACAGGATGAGGAATTACAAGGGGTTAAATTATTGATTAAAGCATTCGGTAAGTGTACTACGGATCACATCTCCATGGCGGGACCTTGGTTGCGTTTTAGAGGGCACTTGGATAATATTTCGAATAACTGTTTGATCGGTGCGGTTAACGCCTATAATAAGAAGACGAATTTTGTAAAAAATCAGTTGACGGGTGAGTATAATGGAGTACCTGATACGCAAAGGGATTATAAGGCAAAGGACATCAAATCTATCGTTGTTGGTGATCATAACTATGGCGAGGGTTCTTCTAGGGAACATGCGGCAATGGAACCACGTCACTTAGGTGTAGCCGCCGTGTTGGTAAAATCTTTTGCACGTATTCACGAGACAAACCTTAAAAAACAAGGCATGTTGGCGCTAACATTTGCCAATGAGAGCGATTATGATTTAATTCAAGAGGACGATACGTTCAACTTTGTTGATATTGAAGATTTCTCTCCGGATGTTCCATTAACCATAGAAATAGTCCATGCAGATGGCAGTAAGGATACCATTAAAGTAAACCATACCTACAATGCCGCCCAGATTGGTTGGTATAGGGAAGGTTCTGCTCTTAATGTGATTAAAAGAGAAAACGCTGCTTAAAGTAACAATTTAAAAAAGTAGGGAAAACTCCTGATACTATTCAGGAGTTTTTTAGTTTTGAAACCTATCCAATTTCAATGAAGAAACAAACGGTTTATACCCTAATGATTATTGCCTTTGTGCTTTCATTTTTTGTTACGCCCCTTGGCGATTACAGTAAAATATTGCTCAATAGATTCTTTGCTACGGCACCCACAATTATTAAGGCCGAAAAGAGGGGGCGAATCACTGAATATGATTGGAAGCTAAAAGATGAAAACTGGAAGTTCTTCAACT
Source organism: Flavobacteriales bacterium (assembly GCA_038256135.1). Classification (GTDB taxonomy): domain Bacteria; phylum Bacteroidota; class Bacteroidia; order Flavobacteriales; family Flavobacteriaceae; genus Maribacter. The sequence goes on from JBBSKR010000003.1 coordinate 28,043, forward strand.
TTGAGGAAGCAAAAGGAAAGGTAGTCTTTATTTCCTTCTGGACTTCTTGGCATATGCCCTCACAAGCACAATTAAAAGATATACAATACCTGTATGACACTTATGGGGATAAGGTTAAATTCTATATTATTACGAATGAGGAAAGGGCTCCTGTGGAACTGTTCATGGAAGAGCATGGGTATACTTTTCCTGTTACCTACCAAATTATTGGAGAACCAAGTCCTTTGACCTTATTGGAGATCCCGGGATCCTATGTTTTGGACAAAAATGGGTATATAGTGGTGCATCAGAATGACATTGCCGATTGGGACAATGACAGGGTTGATAAACTTCTTGATAAATTGATTTCTGAATAAAAATATGTCCCAAGTTACGACGATAACTTTCTTTAGATACTCCACTTTCACATATCGAATTTGGGCCTTTGGGATGATGCAATTTGCACACCGACCCTTGAAAAAGGTTGTAGGGCTTCAGGGATATAAACTCATGGGAAGCGGTAAGGACGGTTTTAATCCTTTTCCAGATTGGTCAGTTTACGTACTACTTCAAATTTGGGAAAATGAGGAAGCTGCCAATAAATTTTTTGAAACCTCTGGATTGATGAAAAGATATCTTGAAAAAAGCAAGGAGCGTTGCACCCTGTTTTTGAAGAACACCAAAGCTAAAGGGGCTTGGTCCGGTAATAATCCTTTTGTAAAAAGTGAAACTATCGACGCCCACAATCCTTTTATAGCAGTGATTACGCGAGCAACCATTAAGGTTGGCCTATTGTATAAATTTTGGAACTATGTTCCCACTTCCCAAAAGCCATTAGAAAATAATGAAGGATTAATTTATACAAAAGGAATCGGTGAAGTTCCCTTTTTACAGATGGCTACTTTTAGTATGTGGAAAGATAAGGATTCGCTTATGCAATTCGCATATGGTAGTAAAGAACATGCCAGGGCAATAGCAAAAACGAAAGACCTGGACTGGTATCGTGAAGAACTGTTTTCCAGATTTCAGCCTTACAAGTCCTTAGGGTCTTGGAAAGCAATGGGCAATCTTCCATTTTAGGCAAAGAAGTAGAAGAACAAAAAGAAACAGAGTTGGGCCAGATATAAATTGACCGAGAATACTTGATTCCCTTTAATTTTAAAAATTTTAAGAATAATTTGGAAGATAACTCCTAACAAAAACCAAGTCAGATAATTCTCAAAAGTAGGCATACCACCTTCAAAGTTCCAAAAATGAAATACCGGTGCGCTTTTCTCCATAAAAAAATCCAGTAGAACCATTAATGCTGCGGCACCTACGACTTTAATCCTATATGAAAAGGCTGTATATTCTAAAATACTAGCGGTAATAAAGGTTAAAAGGGCCCAATAGGCGCCAATTAAATAGGGTACACCATCCAACTTCGGACCAAAATTATGGCCGTAGACGTATTCCCCAAATAATATTTGATGATTGACACCAAGCCATTCAGCAAACATGCCGCCACTAAAAAACAACGCAAGTGCACTAAATTTTTTTATGGTGTCTATAGGATAGACCAATAGGAATAGAAAAAGGGATAGACCAAGATTAATTGGTGTTTTTTCAATGAACCAATCTAAATCCCCCAATGAAATTCCGATAATTGCGGAAATATGGAATAACCAGATAATTGCAACACTCAACCATACTTTGTATTTGGTGAAGAAATCATTCATGGTTTTCTATTTCAGGCAACAGGTCAGCTACAATTTTTGCAGATAATAAACATAAAGGTATTCCACCTCCAGGGTGTACCGATCCCCCACAAAAATAAAGGTTCTTAATTGAACGCGAGAAATTGGGATGCCTTAAAAATGCCGCAAACCTATTATTGCTGGCCGCCCCGTATAATGCACCTCGGTATGAACTGGTTTCTGTCTCAATACCCACCGGGTCAAGAATGTGTTCTGTAGTAATTAACTTTTCCAAATCGATTTTCAGTACCCTATTAAGTTTGGAAATAATGTTCTTTTTAGCTTTTTGTTTTAAAATATCCCAGTCCTGTCCGTAATTTCCTGGGGCATTGATCATCACGAACCAATTTTCATGTCCAATAGGTGCATCTGACGGATTCTCTTTAGAGGTTATGTTGATGTACACCGTAGGGTCATCAACTATAGATTTTTCATTGAAAATAGCATGAAATTCTTTTTTATAAGACTCGCTAAAAATAATATTATGCAAATCCAATTCTGGAAATTCCTTTTTTATTCCCCAGTAAAAAATTAGGGCAGAACTTGAACGCTCTTGAGATAAGGTTTTTTCGGGAGCTTTCTGATTTTTTAATAAACGTTTGTACGTAGGATAGATGTCCATATTAGATACCACACAATCCGCTTTGTAGTTGTTCTTATTCGTTAATAGTCCTGTAGCTTCATTGTTCGCTATGGTTATCTCAATGGCTTTTTCATTGAAATTGAAATGTACCCCTTCATCCAAAGCTAAGTTATAGAGACTTTGACTAATTTGATGCATGCCACCTTTGGGGAAATAGGTGCCATAGTACATTTCCAGATGGGGTATCATTGACATAATTCCGGGCGTTTTGTAGGGTGAAGACCCATTGTAAGTAGCATATCTATTGAATAGTTGTACCAGTTTAGGATTCTCAAAATAACGTCTGTTGGTTTGGTCCAAGGTTGAATCGACATCCAACATACCAATTTGCAAGATTGATTTTAAGGTTTGAAGCGATAAATATGTATCCAATTTATGTAACGATTTCTCGAGGAAAAGAGATGAGGTTAATTCATACTTCCTTTTGTTTCTCTGTATGTACTTTGAAATATGATTTGCCGGTTCATTAAAACTATGGGAGGCACTTTTTACAAAATCGGCTAGGTTGGCAGTTGCCGAGAATCGTTGACCATCTTCCCAAAAGTAATTACATAAAGTCTGTTTACGCTTGTATTGAAAGTAATCGCTCGGCGTTTTGTCGAACAGTTCAAAAAGTTCGGTTACCAAATGTGGCATCGTGAATAAGGACGGACCTAAATCGAAACGATACCCGTCTTTTTCAATGGCATGTAATTTTCCCCCAGGATAACTATTGGTTTCAACTACCGTAACCTGGTAGCCTTTTTTACGAAGCCGCAAAGCGCTGGCAATGCCTGCAATTCCGGCACCTATTACCAAAGCCTTGGGCATGTTTACTTTTTAAAATATTTAAAAGGCACGAATAGCATACCGAAGCACTCCCCGTCACCCTTACCTAAATGTTTATGATGTATTTTATGGGCTCTTCTTACCCCCTTAGCATACCAATGATTAGCTTTTCTAAAGACTTTAAACCGTTGATGGATAAAAATGTCATGTACCAAAAAATAAGCGACACCATACGCCAAAATTCCAAAACCAAGCGGATAACCATACCAGAAGCCTTTAGCGCCAGTATAAAATAACGACATGCTTACAATAGCATAAAATATAAAAAAGGCATCGTTTCTTTCAAACCAGGAATCATGCTCTTTATGATGATGATCTTTGTGTAAACTCCATAAAAATCCGTGCATGATATATTTATGGGTAAACCAGGCCATGAATTCCATAAATGAAAACGTTCCTAAAAAAATCAATATCCAAAGTACTATTTTCATTACACCAAATTCATTTTGTATTTAACATAAGACCGTGCCAAGAGACCAAATTTTTGATAATTTGGAACCCGGATACGGGCATTTTTTATTTCAAGGGAAGGTGTATTCTGCAGTTTCTTTAAAAGTTTATAATAGTATTTGTATGCCGTATAAACCCCAAATTTAGCCTCTGCCGGCAAACCTAATATGCCATTATAGCCTAATTTAAAATCTGCCGTTATTTCCTCTACAATCCTTTTTTTAGACTCCTCATCCAACTCTTTTAAATTCGTATTGGGGAAATAGGATCGGTTCAACTCCTCAAAATCTGCTTTCACATCCCTCAAAAAATTTACTTTTTGAAATGCGGAACCTAAAGCCATTGCAGATTCCTTTAGATTCCCATAGGCGTTTTCGTCTCCCTTTACAAATACCTTTAGGCACATTAAACCAACAACGTCTGCAGAACCATAGATGTATTCTTTGTATTCAGTATCGGTACGGTATATGTTTTTTGTCAGATCCATGCGCATACTTTTCATAAATGAATCTACCAAATGTTTTGGTATGTCATACGTATGAAAGGTATGTTGAAAAGAATTCAAAATAGGATTAAGGCTTATCCTATCTTTTAGACTAGCTTCTAATTCCTGTTCAAATTTATCAAAAAGAACTTCCTTGTCATAGTCATGAAAAGTATCTACAATCTCATCCGCAAAGCGAACAAATCCATAGATATTATAAATGTCACCACGAATAGATGAATGTAACATCTTTGTGGCTAAGGCAAATGAAGTACTGTACCGTTCGGTAACGATTTTACTACATTGGTATGAGACTTGATCAAAAGTTTCTTTCATGCGCTAAACTAATTATCCTTTATAATTAATTCTGACACCAGTTTACCAGAGATCAATGATGGTGGAACTCCAGGTCCAGGTACTGTCAGTTGTCCTGTAAAATATAAATCCTTCACTTTTTTACTTCTTAAATTGGGTCTTAAAAATGCTGTTTGTGTTAAAGTGTTGGCCATACCATAGGCATTACCTTTGTATGAGTTATATCGTTCAATAAAATCATTGACACAAAATGTTTCCTTTAATATAATACTATTTCTAATTCTTTGATCTGTTTTAGCTTCGAATCTATCTATAATCATTTCAAAATATTGGGACCTAAGGTCGTTCGTATCTTCAAGGTCTGGAGCAATTGGTACCAAGAAGAATCCGGTCTCACAATTTTCGGGGGCCATACTGCTATCGGTTACCGAGGGAAAATTCGCATAGAACAAAGGTTTTGACGGCCATTTTGGATCATCATAAATTTCTTTTGCATGTAATTCAAAATCAGTATCAAAAAAGAGATTATGATGTTCAATATTTTTTAGTTTGGTATCAAAACCGACATAGAAAAGTAATGAGGACGGGGCAAATATTCTGCTCTCCCAATAGCTTTCTGCATACTGTCTGTGTTTCTTATCCAATAGTCTTTCAGAATGATGATAATCTGCACCACTCACGATTACATCGGCTTTGTAAGTTTCCCCTTCGGATGAAACCCCTACGGCTTTTCCATCTTCCACCAAGATTTTATCTATGGCTTTTAAAGTATGAATGGTAACGCCCAATTCAAGCGCCAGACTTTGCATTGCCTTGATAATTTCATACATACCCCCTTTTGGATGCCAAGTTCCCAAGCCAAAATCCGCAAAATTCATGAAACTGTAAAACGATGGGGTTTTGCTCGGCTTGGCTCCAAGAAACAGAACAGGGAACTCCAAGGTGGATATCAACTTAGGATTTTTAAACCTTTTTCGTACCTCTGAACTAATGGTCTTGAAAAATTGGTCTACTTTCAAAATGGTTTCCTTGGTCACCAGTTCAAAAGGGGACAAACCCGGTCTTAAAACAATTTTGTTGATGGCTATATCATAATTTTCTTGGGCTTCGGATATGAACTTTTTGAGTTTGGCCGAACTACCCGTCTCAATTCGTTCAAATTCGGCACAGATCTTTTCCATGGAATCACCAATAGTGATAACGTCATCGGAAAAGAAAATTTTATAGGCCGGACTCAGCTTATCCAACTGATAATAATCTGCTGTTTTTTTGTTGAAATCAGCGAAAAATTTATCGAATATATCGGGCATCCAGTACCAACTGGGTCCCATGTCAAAAGTAAATCCATCTTTCACAAACTGAGAGGCGCGTCCACCAATGGCATCGTTCTTTTCAAAAATAGAGACTTCCCATCCACCTTTAGCCAAGTAACAGGCAGCTGATAAAGATGCGAAACCTGAACCTATGACGATGCATTCTTTTCCCATTTATGATATTTGAATTATAATTTACTTACTAAACTATCTATGGAGGAAAAAGTCTTGCAGAATTTAGGCTGGGTCTTCTCATCTATAAACTGCGTCTGCCGTCCCAATAGCCATAAATTAGGATTGTCATAACCTGATACCAGCTGACTAAATTCTTCTAGGTACTTATTTACACGGTCTTTTTCTGGAACTACGGTGAAATAGGAGATGAAATGAATATTATCAAAGTATTTCATGACATCCTCCAAATTTTCCATAGGTATTGTAGGACCGAGATAGATGCATTTGTATCCTTTTAGTAGAATCTCATAATTGATATATAAAAGTCCAATTTCATGAATCTCGTTTTCCGGTAAAAATGCAACGAAAATTTTGTCCTTTTTGGTAGGGCTAAGGTGCTGTAACTTTTCAGTATTTAATAGTATTTTTTGCTTTATCAAGCTAGTGATAAAATGTTCATGGGCAGGGCTGATCGTATCAGTCTGCCACAATAGCCCTAATTCGTTCAGTAATGGAACAAAGGTTTCCTTAAATATCTCCCTAAATGAATTCTCCCCCAATAAGGCATTATAGGTAGTGAAAAACATGGTTTGGTCAAAATTGACCATTGCCAATTTGAAGGCGCTTATAGCATGACTTTTATGACTATTTTTAGCTACAATTTCACGAACAACATAGGGAATATCACTGTCTGGAATCTTGGCAATTTTAGAAATCTTCTGACCATTATTATACAATAAGGTTACATTGAGCAATTTTTGTAAACTAGCAAGACTGTAAGTTCTTATGTTGGTATCGGTTCTTTCAGGAGATAGAAGGTCATATCTTTTTTCCCAAATTCGTATGGTGTGCGCTTTAATACCAGATAAGTTTTCCAAATCCCGTATACTGAATTGCTTTTTTACATTGTTCATGTTTTTCAAAAAAGGATTAAACAAATTTACTATTTAATGATATAGATAGGGTTACTAGGTAGTTAAAATTATCAAAATAAAAAAGGTTAGACGTTAAAATCTAACCTTTCTGTGCCCACGACTAGATTCGAACTAGCACGTTCTTGCGAACACTACCCCCTCAAGGTAGCGTGTCTGCCAATTTCACCACGTGGGCCAATCAACTTTGTTGCGTCAGCAAATATAGAAACCTATTGGTCAATTTAAAATATTATAGTGAGAATAAATAGTTGAGCAGGTACTTTCAACTACTTCAAAATAGAACGTTGGTATTCGGAAGGTGACACTCCTTTAATTTTCTTAAATTTTTTATTGAAGTTTGAAATGGAATTGAAACCCGATAAATCGGAAATGTAATTAATGTTCAGTTCTTTTTTTGAGTTGAGCAATTGGCAGGCATGCTCGATGCGTAATTCTATTAAAAATTCAAAAAATGTTTTGTTGGTACGCTGTTTAAAAAAACGGCAAAATGCATTAGGCGTCATAAAGGCCATTTCAGACATTTCTTTCAGGGAAATAGGTTTGTGAAAATTCTTAAAAACAAAATCAAAAATGACCTGTAAACGTTCTCCTTCGTTAGAGGTTAAGGTTTTGGCATAAACAAATTTGGTTAAGGGTTCCTTTTCTGCATGGCTTATACGATCAAGTAGTTGTAAAAAAGCAACAAATCGATTTATTTTTTTTTGGGCTTTAATAGTAAGCAGAGTCCTACCTATGTTTTTTTCATTGGAAATTACTTTAAAGCCCGTAATTGAGTTTTTGAAGAAAGGTTGAATTTCCTTGAAATAGGGCATGTTGAAAAATTCGTTGCCAAATGTATTTTCTGTAAAGAAAACCGACACCATAAGGGCATCGGTTGTACTTGCAATACTTTTGAAAATGTGAGGTAGATTACTTCCTATTACGAAAATATCCCCCTTTACAAATGGATGAATACTATCTCCTGCCAATAATTTTCCATTACCATTAATGACATAACTGATCTGAATTTCCTCGTGCTGGTGTAAGCGGTTATAGAAAATAGGTTCCTTATCGGTTTGAACGATCAAATGCTCATCTACCGGTTTGGGTATTTTAAAGGGAAAAACTTTCATGATACATCTAATTTAACATTATAAAAGAATAAATATATAGGAATAAGGTAAAATAGTACCATGTGTGGTTAATATGAAGACAACTAAATCAATATTGAACTGCTAATTTTGGATATCACTAAAAAGAAATACAATGAGCTTATCATGGAAGGGTGTCATGCCCGCAGTTACTACAAAATTTACCGATAATGATGCATTGGACCTTGATATGTTTGCAGTGAATATCAAGGCCCAGTTAGATGCCGGGGTCAGTGGAATCATTCTTGGTGGAACTTTAGGGGAAGCCAGTACCTTAACCTATGATGAAAAAAAGGTGTTGATGAAGGAGACCGTACAACTGGTAAAAGGTGCGGTGCCGGTGATTATCAATGTTGCAGAGCAAACAACGAAAGGTGCCATACACGCGGCAGAAGTGGCAGCGGAATGTGGTGCATCAGGATTAATGATGTTGCCCCCAATGCGTTATAAGGCCAATGACCATGAAACGGTTACCTATTTTAAGGAAACGGCAAAAAGTACGGACTTACCCATTATGATTTATAATAATCCTATAGATTATGGCATTTTAGTGACTTTGGATATGTTCGATGAATTGATGTCTTGCGATAATATTCAGGCGGTAAAGGAGTCCACTCGGGATATTTCCAATATCACAAGAATAAAATCGCGATTCGGCAATAGGTTAAAGGTTTTGACAGGTGTGGATACCCTAGGCCTGGAAAGTATTTTGATGGGAGCCGATGGCTGGGTGGCCGGTTTGGTATGTGCATTCCCTGCAGAAACCTGCGCTGTGTATGAACTGGCCAAAGCCGGTAGAATTGATGAGGCATTGGAAATCTATAGATGGTTCCTGCCCTTACTGGAATTGGATATAAGCCCGCAGTTGGTGCAAAATATAAAAATGGCCGAAGTTGCTACTGGAATAGGAACAGAGAACGTTCGTGCTCCACGCTTACCTTTAATTGGAAAGGAACGGGAGCGTGTGGCAAAAGTGATCAAAGAGGGAATGGCCTCGCGACCGACTTTGCCCGCTTATAAAGATATAGATTGAGCAATAGGGGATAGTTACCAATGATGATTAATTTCATCGGTATCAAAAAGTTAGGATAGAATCGATTGTTGAAACCTGTCCTTTATTTACTTTTGGAATACGACCTTAAACACAGAAAATGATTACAGGAACCAATACGATAGGAAATACTTCCTCAAAACAGGGGAAGCTGACATTTAAAACCTTTGATCCACAAGAAAATAGGGAGACGGATTGGGTCTTTTACGAAGCCACATCAGCTGAAATTGACAACGCAGTGGAATTGGCTGTAGGAGCTTTTAAGCTGTACAAAGATTTTTCCGGAAAGCAAAAAGCCCAATTTCTAAACGCTATTGCCGATGAAATTGAAGCTTTGGGTGATGAATTAATACTTACCTATTGCATGGAATCTGGTTTGCCAGAAGGTAGGGCTCACGGAGAACGGGGACGTACGATGGGTCAACTAAGATCGTTTGCAACGTTGCTGGAAGAGGGCTCATGGATCGAAGCTGTTATTGAGAAGGGTCGGCCCAATAGGGAGCCCATGCCTAAAGCCGATATTCGTAAAATGTTATTTCCTTTAGGTCCGATAGTAGTGTTCGGGGCGAGCAATTTTCCTTTAGCATTTTCAACCGCGGGCGGAGATACGGCAAGTGCCTTGGCAGCAGGGTGTCCCGTAATCGTAAAAAGCCACCCGATGCATTCGGGAACAGGAGAATTGGTTTCTTCGGCGATTATAAAGGCAGCCGAAAAAACGGGTATGCCCAACGGTGTATTTTCCAATTTAAATAGTAGTGGGATAGAAGTGGGGCAACAGTTGGTCAAACATCCAAAAATCAAGGCTGTTGGTTTTACGGGCAGTTTAAATGGTGGTACGGCCCTATACAAATTGGCAAGTGAACGTATTGAACCCATTCCTGTTTTTGCGGAGATGGGCAGTATCAACCCAGTGGTCGTATTGCCATCGGCTCTGGACGAAAATGGGAAGACTTGGGCCTCAAAATATGCTTCCTCCATAACTTTGGGTGCAGGTCAATTTTGTACGAACCCTGGATTAGTATTGGCAATAAAAAGTGCCAAGTTGGATACTTTTATCAGTGCCTTGGCGGAGGAAGTTCTAAAATTGGATCCCTCCTGTATGTTGCATCCAACTATCCATGATAACTACCAAAAGGGTAAAAAGGAATTGTCAAGACAAGCCGGAGTTGTAGTTACCGCAGATTACGATAAGACAACGAGTCAAAATACAGCAAGACCTTCGATTTTAAAGGTTGACGGGGCTGATTTCTTAGAAAATCCAAAGCTTCATAAAGAGGTTTTTGGACCATTCTCATTGGTAGTTTGTTGCACTGATGCTACGGAGTTGGAAAAGATATTGAGTCGGTTGGAAGGGCAATTGACAGGTACTGTTTTAGGGTCTGAAAATGAACTTCATCAATATCATGGTATTGTAGATGCCCTTCAAAGTAGGGTAGGGCGTATTCTGTTCAACGGGGTCCCTACGGGCGTTGAGGTCTGCTCATCTATGCAGCATGGGGGACCTTTTCCCGCATCCACCGATGCACGATTTACTTCTGTGGGTACTTCGGCGATCAAGCGATGGGTTCGACCTGTTTCTTTTCAAGATTGGCCAAATAAATTGCTGCCAAAAGCTTTGCAGGATGAAAATCCGTTGGGTATAATGCGTTTGGAAGAGGGTAATTATACCAAATAAGATATCATTTATGAAAAGGTTGGAGAATATATTCAAATTTGCTTTTATCCTTGTTATTTTTTTTTCGATAGTATTTCCATTGCGTATCCTGGCCCAAAAAAACGATCGGCAATTGTCAAAAATCATAGCCGATGTAGAGGAATACAGTTCGTATGATAGCGCTGCCTTTCCTTTAGGGGCCTATCAAGAGGCTATTGAAAAAAAAGACGCGGAAGTCGCACAAAAGCAATTGGATAGATTAAAGGATTTGGATACGTCTAGCCTATCTGAAACTGAATTGATTTCTTGGGAACTTTTACGCTTTCGCCTTCAAAACCAAGTAGACCAGTTTCGGTATAAAACGTATTTAAATCCCATTCAGGCAGATCAAGGTTTCCATTTAAACCTCAATTACAGAATTAAGCCGATTTTGAATTATGAGGATGCCAAGGATTACTTGAAAATGCTCCATGCCATACCTGTTTTTGTAGCGGAACATTTGGTATTTTTGAAAAAGGGCTTGAAACAAGGGATATCGCAACCTAAAGCCATTTTTAAGGGGTACGAATCTACTTACGATACCCATATTGTAAGGGATTATACGGAAAGTAGCTTTTATGGCCCGATCTTGGATTTGCCCGCTATAATGAGTAAAACCCAGCAAGATTCGGTGTCCATTGCTGCGCAGAAAGTAATCATGGATAAAGTGGTACCCGCGTTTAAAAAAATCAAAGCCTTTATTGAAACTGAATATGTTCCAATGACCAGAACCGCTATAGGGGTTTCTGAAACTCCCCATGGTAGGGAGTTTTATCAAAATAGGATAAACTATTATACTACGACTACCGAATATACGGCAGATGATATCCATAAAATCGGTCTATCTGAAGTTGCACGGATCAAAACCGAAATGCAGCAGATTATTGCGGAGGTTAATTTTAAGGGAACCTTTGCGGAATTTCTACAATTTTTGAGAACGGACCCTCAATTTTATGTCAAAACAGGTGATGAACTCTTAATGCATGCTAGGGATATTGCAAAACGTATCGATGCCGAATTGCCGAAGTATTTCAAAACCTTGCCCAGAAGACCCTATGGTGTAATTAAAGTTCCCGATGCCATCGCCCCAAAATATACCGGAGGTCGGTATTCAGGTCCTTCTTCGGAGACCCAACCCGGATTTTATTTGGTCAACACCTATAAATTGGATAGCAGACCATTGTACACCTTGCCATCTTTGACAGCACATGAGGCGGTGCCCGGACATCACTTACAAGGAAGTCTAAATAAGGAGCTCGGTGATAGTATTCCGCAGTTTAGAAGAAATATGTACCTCTCTGCCTACGGTGAGGGTTGGGCGTTATACACGGAGTTCTTAGGAAATGAGTTGGGTATTTATAGAACACCCTATGAAACGTTTGGTAAATTGACCTATGAAATGTGGCGCGCCTGTAGATTGGTCGTGGATACGGGTATCCATGCCAAAGGATGGAGTAGGGATGAAGTGGTAAATTATATGATCAATAATACAGCGTTGTCCGAACACGAGATCAATACCGAAACAGATCGGTACATTGCTTGGCCCGGGCAGGCTATATCCTATAAAATAGGGGAACTAAAAATAAGGGAATTACGGAAGAAAGCCGAGGTAGCATTAGGCAACCAATTTGATATTCGTGATTTTCATGAAATTATATTAGAGCAGGGGACGGTTACGCTACCCATTTTGGAACGTAGGGTCACTGCATATATTAATGGTGCCCAATAGAATAATTATATGGCAAGTTCTACTTTTGTCTGTATAGATGCCCACACCTGTGGTAACCCCGTTCGGGTAATAAAACATGGTGGTCCAGATTTGATAGGAAAGACCATGGTCGAGAAGCGGCAACATTTTTTAAAGGAGTTCGATTGGATCCGCAAAGGGTTGATGTTCGAACCTCGTGGCCATGACATGATGAGTGGTAGTATATTTTATCCGCCCAGTAATCCCGAAAATGATTTTGGTATTTTGTTTATTGAAACCAGTGGTTGCCTGCCCATGTGCGGGCACGGCACTATTGGAGCCATTACGATAGGAATCGAGGAAGGACTAATTATTCCTAAGATACCTGGAAAGGTACGGATGGAAACCCCAGCGGGATTGGTAAAGATAACCTATCAGCAAACAGACAAAAAAGTGGATTGGGTAAAATTGAACAATGTGAAATCGTATCTAGTAGCGACCGATTTGACCATTGAATCATCAGATCTGGGCGAATTAATTTTTGATGTTTCCTATGGAGGAAATTTTTACGCCATCGTAGACCCTCAGCAAAATTTTTCAGGAATACAAGATTTTTCGGCCAGTAAATTGATTCAGTTCAGTCAGGAAATTCGGGACAAAATCAATGTGAAATATCCGGATTTGTTCATCCATCCAGAAGACCCCTCGATTAGAAATGTGAGCCATCTGTTATGGACTGGTACTACCATTTCCAATATAGCAACGGCTCGTAATGCCGTATTTTATGGGGATAAGGCCATTGATCGTTCCCCATGTGGTACGGGAACTTCGGCTCGAATGGCACAGTGGCACGCCAAGGGAAAGCTTAAAATGGGTGAGGATTTTATACATGAAAGTTTTATTGGGTCCCAATTTATAGGAAGGGTAGAGGAGGAAACTATTTTAGCCGGGCTGCCTGCCATAGTTCCAAGTATAAAGGGGTGGGCTAAAATTTATGGACAGAATACGATAACAATTGATGATGACGACCCCTACGCACATGGATTTCAAGTAATTTAGCGTGCTGAAGCTAATTGTGCCTTTAACGAGGTGGACTTTTATATATTAAATCCCTCGATGGGTAAATGTGATAGGAATAAGTAGTTTGGAAATGGCAAAAAATATTGTAATTATTGGTGGGGGAATCGTGGGTTTGTGTTCTGCTTATTATTTGAATAAGGAAGGACATCAAGTTACGGTTATCGATAAAGGGGATATTACCTCTGGAGCCTCTTTTGTAAATGCCGGATATATAACGCCAAGTCATATTATACCGCTGGCATCTCCTGGAATGATTGCCCAGGGGATAAAGATGATGTTCAACTCCGCGAGTCCCTTTTATATGAAACCGAGGCTGGATATGGATTTTTTGAAATGGGCTTGGTATTTCCACAAATCGTCCACCAAGGCCAAGGTAGAAAAAGCCATACCCGCTATAAAGGAAATTAATCTGATCAGTAGGGAGTTATTTGCGGACATTAAAAAATCTGGCGACCTAGGTGATTTTCAATTGGAGCGCAAGGGACTTCTCATGCTATACAAAACGGAGAAGAGCTATCTTCATGAAAAGGAGGTAGCGGAAAGGGCAAGTTTTCTTGGTCTTGAAGTGTCAGAATTAAACAAAAACGAATTGGCGCAGCTACAGCCAAAAGTGCAAATAGATGCAGAAGGGGCCATTCACTATGAATGCGATGGTCATACCACCCCTACCGAGTTTATGCCCAAAATGTTGAATTATCTAAAAAGTATGGGAGTAGTGATAGGTACCAATGAAGAAGTTATTGATATAAGAACAGATAAAGAGCACATCAAAAAGGTAATAACCGATAAAAATACCTTTGAACCAGATGAGGTAGTACTCGCCGCAGGTTCTTGGAGCGGGGAACTTTCTAAAAAGCTGGACTTAAAATTGCCCTTGCAAGCAGGAAAGGGATATCGAATAAATGTAACACGGGAAACGGGAATCTCGATACCAGCAATTTTGATGGAAGCTAAAATGGCAGTTACGCCAATGAAGGGATTTACACGTTTTGCGGGTACTATGGAGTTTTCCGGTATTAATGATATCGTTAGAAGAGAACGGGTATTGGCCATTGCCAATGGAGCCAAATCCTTTTATCCAGGACTGGAAATAAATAGCGAGGAAATTGAAAAGGCTAAAACCGGACTACGGCCCGTGTCTCCAGATGGCCTACCCTACATCGGTAAATCAAATAGGATTAATAACCTAACCATTGCAACTGGCCACGCCATGATGGGTTGGAGTTTGGGTCCCGCGACCGGTAAATTGGTCTCAGAACTAGTAGGGAATAAAAAAACAAGTATGGATATGAGTGCATTTTATCCTGAACGCATTTTTTAACCTGCCTTTTGTAAATCCTTATTTGAGTGTAACAGAATTTTTTGGAGTAATAATTCTTCTATAATGGGTTTGTTCATATAATCGTTTGCACCCAAATTTTTGCTCCGTTCAAAGGAGGCGTCGGTCGTATCTGCCGTAAGTACGATTATGGGAGTATTGGTATTGGTGGTAATTACAAAACCGCTCCTAATTTTTTCAATGGCCTCAAATCCATCCATAATAGGCATTTGTAAATCCATTAAGATGATATCAAAACTCTTTTCGTTCAAAATTTCCAATGCTTCCTGACCATTGTCAGCAATAGTCAGGAAACCACCCTGCCATCTCTTAAAGAACATTTTAATGACCATTTGGTTCATTTTGTTATCCTCTACCAACAGTATATTCGTACTTTTTAAATCAACAAGTTCATGATTCAGTTTTTGTACGGCTTTATATGGCATCTCTAGTTTACAGGTCGTGCCGCCAAGTTTATTCTTCTCTATGGAAATTTTACCGTTGCAAATGTCAACACAAGCTTTGGCACTATAAAGACCAAGTCCCAAGCCTTCAAATATTCTTTTATCACCAAACGAATGTTTTGTGAACGATTCGAAAGCCGTACTTATTTTATCGTCACTTATTCCTATTCCGGTATCGCTAATTTCAAAATAAAGTAATATGTTATCGCCACTTTGTATTTGAGAGGTTGTTATTTTAAGTTCAATATGTCCTTTAGAGGTGAATTTTATGGCGTTGTCCAATATATTGGTAAGTATTTGGCTCAATTTATCCTTATCGCCACTTATTTCCGTGGGTAAAGAATTTAATTCAGGAAATAGAAACTTTAGCTGTTTCTCTTCGGCTCTAGGCGCTATGTCCTTTTTGATAGTTAATAAAAATTCATGCAAGTCGAAGGTCTCGATATTCAGTTCGAACTTACCATTTTCTATGGAAGTGAAATTAGTGATATCATTTATGGAGGACAAAAGGGCTTTCGAGGAAGATAGGATCAATTGGGCATTTTTAGAGTCTTTTTTCTTTTTGGCACTACCTTCCATAGAAGATGCGACACCCATTATCAGGTTTAAGGGGGTTCTTAGATCATGGCTAAGATTGGAGAGGAAATAAGATTTTATTTCGTTCATGTCTTTTTCCCTTTGCAGTGCGATCCGTTGATTCTTTTGGTTTTCAAGTCGTAACGTTTTTATTTTGTTACTCATAGAAATGGATAGAAAAAGTATTTCCAAACTCGTTCCGAACTTAGGGCCATTTTCTGCGATATATGAAGTTGGGAGTATACTAAGGTTATTTAAGATAAAAACGATAAAGCCCAGTATAAGAAAACCGATACCAATTATGAAAAACGGGTCTACTTTTTGCCTTAGGATCAATTTGTAGATTATGGCTATTATTATGGATACAAGTGATAGTAAACCTAAGATATTTGCCAATGGATAACTATGCTCAAAATTTTCGGAAAATAGAATGAAACTAAAAACGGCTATCACCAATACTATTTGTAGGACACTGAAAACAGAGGAAAATATTCTGTTGATTTTGGATATTTCTAAAAATTCTCTCGAATATTGTAAAAAACAGGCCATTGAAATTAAGGCAATGAGCAACACAGCTTTATTATTTAACCATCCACCTTCAGGCGTAATATACTGGTGAAAATAGCCGTCCAAAGCGAACTGTAAAAGACCGACAAAGAGAATATATAGGCTATACCAAAAGAAAACACTGCTTTTTAATCCAAAAAAGAAAAAGAGGTAGAGGATAAGTGCAAATAGTAAAATACCATAAAAAACTCCATTAAAAATTTGATCTCTATAGGTTTCACTCAAAAGTTCATTTGCTGTCAGTAATTTTAAGGGAATATCAAGTGATTCGCCATCACTTTTGATATGAACATAAGCTGTTAGTTTTGAATTGCGTGCTATATCAATTTTAAAAAGTTGATTGCGACTTGGGATTTCCTTTTTTGCAAAAGGAATAGCATCACCATTTATTTGCTTGTGCAAATTTCCTTCTTCATCTAAAAGAAATAGATCAACCTTGTCGATAACAGGTCTGGCAGTTTCAAAATAATAGTTTAAATCATCGTCGGTAGAATTTTTAATGGCAAATGAAATCCAGAAATTATCATTCGTAAAACCAATATGATTTTGCTTTCCCTTAAGTGGAAGAAATTCCAGATTTTCAAATTGCTCCGTAAACTCATTGTAGTCATTTATTTCTTGACCAGTATTCACATAAGAAGCATATTCGTTTAATGAAATAGATTGATCAATAGGTTTTTGCAAAACCAATTGAGAGTGGACACTGCTAGACAAAAGTAGTATGAAAAGTACATAAAGATTTGCCTTTAGAAACTTTCTACTTATTAATATATAGGAGCTACATTTCATTATTTGATAAGTGTATTAAGTTAATAACGAAAGCATATTCAATTAATTATATTTTTCGATATTAAATTCCGAATTGATGTTTTAACCTGCCTGGCAGCAGTCAGGTTCCCCGGCGGTGAGCCTCGAAATTGTAAATTGTTTTTTTCCCGAACCATTGGGTCATACCCCGAGTGCCTGCCCTAAGGTCATTGATTTTTGGGGTAGACAAATACCTAGGTTAATAAGGATAATTTTTTTAAGGTTGTTTAGCAGTATAAATAATTAGCTAAAAATACCTATATTGAAATTTCTTCATAACATTTTTGAACTCTTGAAATCAGCATTACAAACAACCCATCTTGAAAATTTAAAGCAAAAGATTTTGTCCTATACTCAGGTTGACGATGAGGTGGTTCAGGAGCAGATGCAATGCTACCAAAGAATGGATTTGAAAAAAGGCGATACGCTGGTGATCCCAGGGCAATCGGTTCATCATTTTTATTACGTGGCGACAGGTTGCATTTATTATTATAAGTTGTACGGAGGGGAGCAAAAAGTATTGGAATTCTATACCGATGATGTGTTTTTTACCGATTTGCCGGCCTATGTGAAAGGCACTCCCTCCAATTACTACCTAAAGGCATCAGAGGCCACTGTGGTATATGCCATAAAAAAAGCCGATGCGGAAAACTCCTTTAAAAGGTCGCACCAATTGGAGCGTTTTGGAAGATTGTCGATGCAAGAAGCATTTATGAAAATTTTTGTAAGAGTGGAGCGCTTTAATAGTCGTACCAACGAGGAACGTTATTTACGATTGCTGAAGAAACGTCCAGATCTTTTTCAGCGCGTACCCCAATATTTGATTGCATCCTATTTGGGATTGACGCCGGTGGGACTTTCAAAACTTCGGAAACGGTTGGGGAAGGGGTAGTATTTTACGGTCTTGGTTAATGCAAGTGGCGGGTGTGGGAATGCGTTCTTGTCGCCTATGTTATTTTTATTTGAAGCCTAAAATTTTACTTTTTTTCGAATGCCCACTATTTGAGATAACCGTTATAGCTCATTTTCTGCTATTTCCTGTAACTATTAGAATCAAATTGAGTTTTTTCACCTTGGAAGGTATCCAAATATTTGATTGTATAATTCAGCGGCACAAAACTCAACTCGTCCTTAGCTATCTTCGCAATGACCAAATCAAACATTTTTATAATTTCGTTCATAGTTGTACCTAAATTTAGAATGAAAATAGTTTTTAGTTCTACTTTATCTTGTTCATCAATATTTTCATTTTCAAGAGTCAAATTTATGATCCTTGCCGAATTGTATAATTGATTAAAAATGTAATTTATTGATTCCTTATTAGCTACTATCAATCGCTTCACTTCTTTTTCATATAATACTTTGTTTTCAATAACGTAACTTAAGTGATTTTCTTCTTCTTCTTTTTGTGTATTTTCGAAAATCATAAATCTTTTTAATTTTTCGGATAATTCCCTAAAACCAGATTCCCCAACATATGTTTTATCCTCAGAATTAATAGATGTTAACGTGATATCATCAAGCGCACTATTGTATTTCTGAACTTCGTGGTATATTATACTGGTTATTCTATTTAACTGAAATTCCTTTCTTTGATTGTTTATTTCGACTCTTTGACTTTTCAAGTCTTTCCTTTGAAGTAATATAGTGTATATGATTCCGCCAAATGCTAAGGATGATACGAAAGCATTTAATCCTCCAAAAGAGTCACCGAATAAAGCACGGTCATTTGAATTTTCAAATACCAAGTTCAGAATAGTTATATATAAAATCCACAAAATTATGGTCGAGAGTATAACTAGGAGGAAAGTGTAAATGGGTTTTCTATACATCTTAATAAAATTAACTACGACTTTACGGCTATGACAAGTAGGGCTGCTGATAAACGACTGCTTTTCGGTTTAGGTCCTTAGCCAAAGCTTTTGCATTTTGTGATTATCTTCCTTTTCTGAATTGCCAAATCAAAAGATTTGGCGGTGTTCGTAAACACGCCCGTACCAATAGGCATAGGACCTTACGCCCTATTTGCTATAGGTTGTTGACAACTGGCTTTCCGCACTCTTCTAGTATTCCTGAATTAATACTTCTGTCGGGATGTGTAGATTTGCGCTCAGTTTTCTGATCATGTCCAAGGTCAGTTTTCGCTTATTGTTCATTATTTCGCTTACACGACTTTTAAATCCGACCATTTCGACCAGATCCTTTTGTTTCATTCCCATTTGTTCCATTCGGAACTTTATTGCGGAGATCGGATCCGGCATTCCGATCGGGAAGTTCACGTTTTCATAGTTGTCAACGACTATTGCCAAGATCTCCAATTCGTCTCCTTCGGGAGTTCCTCTTTTTGCGTCAAAAATCAGCTCGAGCCTTTCAAGTGCTTTTTTGTAGTCCGCTTCGTTCCTGATAGGTTTAATATTCATCTCAAATTTCGTTTGCGTTAATCTTATCGTATTCGGCGTGGGTTCCGATAAATCTTATCCATGACAGTTGGTATTCGAAGTTGAATTTCACTATCAACCTATAATCGTTTCCCTTAATGTTGAAAACGATGCGATTGTCCTTTAAGATACTGGCAGTCGGATATTCCGTTTTTAGTTCGTTGATGGATTTCCAATTGGACTTTTCCGTTTCCCGATACCAAGATTTTAACTGTAGTTCGCAATCCCCGTGCCTCTCCCAAAATTCCTTCAGAGTCCGTTTCGCAAAAACCCTCACGCTTTTTTGTTTGTTACAAATATAATCAAAAAAGTTACCATTAGGGTAACTATCTATATTTTTTTAGCTTGTTGTCAACGTTATTACAAAAGAAGTAGGGCTGTAAATAAGAAATCACCGTTCGGATTAGCTACAAGCCAAATTTTTTGCATTTTATTTTATATTTTGTTCTAAAAGCCAAATCAAAAGATTTGGCGACCTCGCAAATACGCCTAGAACATTGGGTTTAGCACTTACTTGCCCTATTTTTTTATACAATGTGTGTGACCAGTATGGGCATCTTTTTCAACTACAGAAATGTAGTTAATTAATCTAGAGGGTGCAAGTCCCTTATGGGCAGGGGTAACCCTTCGGCAAATGCTCAGGGGAGTCCGCCTTGAACCATTAGTAAGCCGCAAGGTTGCTATCCGTTAGGACTGAAGGTTATTTGCGATTGAATAATGAGCAAATTCCGACTACAAAGC
>JBBSKR010000004.1:0-44038 GCA_038256135.1 Flavobacteriales bacterium
ACTTCTTTTTTATGTTTTGACTCTTGATTAAAGTAATTAGAGATTTCATTTCTTACGATTTGAAAAACCCAGGATTTTACTTTATCCTTATCTTTAATCTGATTTAAATTACTGTGGATTTTTAGAAATGAATTTTGCAGAATCTCATTTGAAATTTCTTTCTCTTTCACCCTTTTTAGGATGAAAAAATAAATTTGATTGTTGAATTTATTCCATATTTGCTGTGTATTCATCTCTTCTAATGAATTTTTAAGGTTGGCCAAAGGGCCAACCTTATTATTGACAACAATCACATTTTTCACAACTGCATTTATCGCAAGGGCAATTACTTTTTAAACAGTTCTTACAATTACAATTAGGACAATTACAGGCTATACATTTACAATTATTCATATTTTATACATTTAGATTCAATAAGTAGACCGTTAAACCTATAAATGGATACATGAATTCCAGAAAAAATGAACTACTAACCTTATTTAAACTCGACTTACTAAAATACTTACGGCATTCCCGCCAAAGCCTACGGCATTTACCATTATTTTTTTAACCACTTTATTATGTAAGTTATGCTCAAGATAAGGCACCGGTATTATCTTATTGAATTTCAGCATTAGTACTGCCATTTCCAAATTAAACATACCAGAAGGAGCAAAGGTGTGACCCAATTTCCACTTATTGGTAGTCAAAAAAGGAGTTTTGCCATTAAATACCTTTTTAATAGCGTTATACTCCGATATATCACCCTTTATGGTACCCGGGGCATGCATGACAATGGCATCTATCCCTGATGGATTTAAGTTCCCCAGAGCCATTTTCATCGACTTTTGAAAACAGACGGCATCCGTAGAAATTGAAGTATTATGTTCCAAGGGTTCTGTTGCGTATCCTACACCTTCAATTATCGCTAAGGCATTGTTTGTTATGCCCTTTTCCAAGCAGCCTACCGAGGCGCCTTCCCCCAAAATCATAGTATTCTTTGTCTTTTCAAGATTCAATGCCTGACATGGGTAGCTTCGGCTGAGCCTGTCTTGAGCGATGTCAAAAGGCTCGGCCACCGCCGTAATATTCTTCGCATCATATTGTGCATAAATCTTTAATGCTTTCATTTGGGCTATGGTGAAATTGGTCAATGGGGCTTCACTGCCTCCTACCAAAAATTTATCCGCCATTCCACTATTGATCCATGCAATACCGTTCAATACGGAATGTAACCCCGTCGAACAGGTAATGGAATGGGATATTTCGGGACCTTTGGTGCCCAAATCATGGGATACCCATGAAGAAATATTACCCAATGTGGTTGTAGGGGAGCTTAACGTTGAGGCTGATCCGGTTTCCATAAACTCCTTATGATATTCTTCAAACAATGCCGTAGCCCCTCTCGATGAACCCAAATTAATTCCAAAATTCAAATTGTCTCGCCAACCAGAATTTACTACCGCCATTCTTGAAGCTGCCATGGCATAGAGGACGCTATTATCCAGTTTCTTGTATTTGGTGTTCGATGAGCGAAGTTTATCGACTACCGATTTTGCTGAATTGGATAAGGGTGCGACCCAAGTTTTGATACCGTTCCGCTCCTCTACAGAATAATGATGCCCTTTGTTCTGATAGGCCTCCCAAGTCTCTTCCAAAGTGCTACCCAAAGGTGAAACGGATGCTATGGCAGTAATCGATATTTTCTCTTTCAAATTATAGTCTAAATAGTTTCCAATACTGCTGTGATAGTATCATAAATTTTTTCAAGTTGGCCATTGGTTATCACATAAGGAGGAAGCACATAGATCGTATTTCCCAACGGTCTTAATAGTACCCCTCGATCAAGGAAAAATTGATACAAAATATCACGTAAGTTACCATAACGTTCCATCTCAACGTTCAAATCTAGCGCCAGTATCACACCTAAAGTCCGTACTTTATCAACTTTTATATGGTTTTCAATTAATGCCTTAAAAGACCTATGCGCATGTTCTATGTAGGTTCTTCTTTCTAATATTTCAGGAGAGGTAAGAAGTTCTAATCCGGCCAATGCGGCAGCACAGCCAATGGGATGGGCGCTATAGGTATGGGCATGAAAAAAACCTTTTTCCACTTCTTCACTTAGAAATTGATTAAATACGGCTTGTGAGCAACTGGTGATACTCAACGGGAACATACCCGCGGTTAGTGCTTTACTCAAACAAAGTATATCCGGTTTGTTGGTGAGATAATCAGATGCAAAGTTTTCACCCGTCTTACCAAAACCGGTCATAATTTCATCTGCGATGCATAGCACATCATTTTCCTGGCACATGCGAATCAGTACATCGAGTCCTTCCGCTGAATGAAATTTCATACCGGCCGCACCCTGCACCAACGGTTCAAAAATAAACGCGGCACAAGAATTTTGTTTGAGGATTCCGTCCAATTTGCTTTTTACTTCTTCCAGATTGTTATCCTGTGGTGTGGGAATACGTTCGACCTTCAGTAAAAAATCCTCAAAAGGGCCGTTGTACGATGAAAGACCCGATGCACTCATTGCGCCAAAGGTGTCCCCATGAAAACC
Organism: Flavobacteriales bacterium; assembly: GCA_038256135.1. GTDB lineage: Bacteria > Bacteroidota > Bacteroidia > Flavobacteriales > Flavobacteriaceae > Maribacter. Next base: position 2,549 of record JBBSKR010000004.1, read on the forward strand.
ATCTTCAAAGGCAACCAAGGTATCTCTTTTGTTTCCATTATTGTGATAGTATTGCAACGCCATTTTTATGGCCGCCTCTATCGCGGTTGATCCATTGTCATTGAAGAATAGCTTTGCCTGATTTTTGGGTAGTAGCTCAATCAATTTCTCGGATAATGCAATGGCAGGTTCATGGGTTAAACCACTGAACATAACAAAATCGAGCTTTTCCATTTGTTCGGTCATTGCCGAAATAATCTGCTCATTGCAATGACCATACATAACGGTATACCATGAAGCGATACCGTCTATATACTCTTTCCCTTCCTCATCATACAACAAGGCACCTTTTGCGCCAGTGATGGCCAAGTGTTTTTTATTCAACTTATGTTGGGTAAGCGGATGCCATAAGTGTTTTTTATCGCGGGAAGATAGATTTTCTACAGCCATGGAATTTATGATTCATCATTTTATCTATCTTGCAAAGATCGGGAAATAAACCGCAACAAGAAATGCCCCTCAAAAGAAACAGTAAAGGATTTTCTAATTTTTCCGAGCTTAAAAATAGAACGGTTTTCCTAATCCTTTCGCTTATATCCTTTTTTATACGGTTCCCCTTTTTCTTCCGAGACTATATTGATCGTGATGAAAGTACCTTTATTTTATTAGGACAATCGTGGGCTGATGGCCACCTACCCTATACGCAACTATGGGATTTGAAACCTCCTTTGACCTTTGCATTTTTTGCTGGCATCATTTCCGTCTTTGGTAAGAGTTTCATTGCCATAAGACTGGCAGGTGTTTTATTAGTGGCAATTACGGCCTATTTTACCTATAAAATTGCATTGATGCTGATGACCAAAAAAGCATCATTATTTGTTGGGGTTTTTTGCATATTCCTTTTGAGTCTATTTGGCAGTTTACAAGGCGTAATGTCCGAACATATTTGCATCGCTTTTTTTGTACCGGCAATGTATCTGTTGTTGGCCAAGAAAGCACCCGGTTGGATTTTACTTTCGGGTGTATTCATGGGTATTTCGGTCATGGTGAAATTGAATATGGCTTTTCCAATATTCTTTATTGGCCTTTATCTAATCTATGAGATACTTCTAAAAAAGAGTAACATCCATTTAATACATGTCATTTTATTTGCCTTTGGAGTTTTGACAGTCATCATAGCAACGATTATTCCCTACTATTTGAACAACCAAGCTATAATTTGGTGGGAATCCGTTGTTTTGGCCACCTTGGAATATACCGAGGCAAGAAGATATTCCATATTCAAATTAGCTCCAGTTTTTTTAATATTAGTGCTGTTTTTAACCTATTCCTTCAAAAGTAAAAAGCTTGATTTTAAAAATAGAATCATACAGATTTTATTGGTTGCCATCGCTGGTGTGTTGTTTTCGTTTATAAAAGGGGGCAGGATAAATGGGCATTACCTGATACAATTACATCCTATGCTACTCATTTTGGTTGGTTTGGTCATCCATAATCTACTGGTACATAATAATTTTAAAGCACCTTTGTATTTGGCAATGCTTCTTTTGTTGATTCCTATTGAAAGTTATTTGGAATATAGCAACATTATTAAAAATAAAATTCAGCGGAATTCCTTTTACAACGGAGAAGGTTTTTCTGTTCCGAAATACATCAAGAAAAACAAGCTAGAAATAGAAAATATATTGTTTTTTGAGTATCACATCGGTTATTGGAATTTGGAAACCTTACCACCAACTATTGCTGCCACTCACCCTAGTAATATTTGTAGGGACGAACTTTTTCCCTTTTTTGACAATCCAAGAAAAAATTCCATATCCGAACTCAAATATATAATGGAAGAATTAAGACCAAAAACAGTGGTGATACGAAAGGGCAAACGCATTTTTGATAAAAAAGAAGTGGAAGAAAACGTATATATAGATGCTTTTTTAGGTAAGTATTACAGAAAAATTGCCACAGTGGAAAATGCTGAAATCTTACAACGGTTAGAGTGATTCCAATATGCCATCAAACCTTTTGGCATATTTTTGAATTACTTCTTTATCGAACTTCTGTTCCTCCTCGATTCTACCTAATAATGAAACCCCCGTTTTATGGAGTATTATATTTTCTGTGTGCGGATTGGCATTACCACTGAACACAACAACAACATCATAACCTTTATTCTGTAACCAACTAATCGTTAACAACGAATGGTTTATGCTTCCCAAATAATGCCTAGAAACCACTACTACTTTGTAATCGGGCATAATGATATCGAACATCGTGTCTTCCTCGTTCAACGGGACTAAAATACCACCAGCCCCCTCAATAATTAAGTTGTTATCAGTTTGTGGCTCGTTAATATGAAATCTATCAATGCGAATGCCATCAATTTCCGCGGCGGCATGTGGACTCATAGCAGACTTAAGCTCATAACTGCTGGCATGAAATTTAGTTCTGTCATTGGAAATTAGGCTTTTAACCCTATCCATATCGGTGTTATCCAAATCACCTGCCTGAACCGGTTTCCAATAATCTGCTTTTAGGGCTTCCGTAAAAATTGCCGAAGCTATGGTTTTACCAACTCCAGTAGAAATTCCGGTAACAAAAATCTTTTGCATTATTCTTTTACTTTGTATTTGTGATTATGCCACAATTTAGGCACTTATATTTTCTTTTCTCAAAAAATGGAAAAAGTTTATAAAATACACCCTTCCTGTTATAATATGGTTCCGATTTTTGGGCCTTACAATTTGGGCAAACAATTGGATTTCCAGAATCATCGATAGCGTAGGCCCTAATTTCATTATATATAGCTATTGCCATATCCTTATCCCTAGAATACACCTGTAATTTAACCCCGCCAATGGCATTGCTTATAAGCGGATCTGAATTCAATGTATTCTCGTCCCTTAAAAATACAGGAATACCCTCAGATTCCAATTTGCCCTTTACAATCTGTACATCGGCAACATACTCAAAAGAGGCGAGATGATAAAATTTAGATTCCATAACCTGTTAAAGATAGCTAGAAAGTATCTTGGTCAAAAGCCCTAATTCTTCTTTGGAATTAAAGCTATGAATACAAAACCGAAGGCGCTCTTGCCCCTCTGGCACGGTAGGGCTTAGAATCGCCTTTACATTAAACCCCTTGTCCATAAGTTTTTTGGAAACGGATTTCGATTTCTTAGCTCCCTGAACGATACAAGATTGAATAGCAGTTTCGCTGCATATAAAATGATGCTCTATTTTTTGGGAACGGGTTTGATCTCTAAAAAACCCGATGTTCTCTTTTAACTTCATTCTTGCTTCCTTTCCTAGTTCCTCAAAAAAGGAATGCGCCGTTAGTATAGTCGCCAAGGTATGAGGGGTAAGGGCTGTTGTATAAATCAACGGTTTAGCAAAATTGATCAAATACTCCTTTAATTTCTGTGAGCCAAGAATTGCGGCTCCATGACAACCAAAAGCTTTTCCAAAGGTTACGGTTCTGGCAAAAACCTCTTTTTCAAGGCCTAGTTCTGGAACCAATCCTTCTCCGCTTGCTCCCAAAACTCCCACGGCATGTGCTTCGTCTACAATTAAGTAATAGCCATTTTCTTTGGTATATTTTACGAAAGCCTTCAAATTCGGTGTATCACCGTCCATAGAAAAGACACTTTCAGTGACAATATAAATGGTTGCCTGATTGGAATTTTCATTCCTATTCAGGTTTAAGTCAACCTTTTCTTTAAGACTTACTAGATCATTATGTGAAAAGCTATATGCCTTGGCATTGCTCATACGGATGCCTTCGCGAATACTGGCATGTATAAACTCGTCATAAAAAATTAAATCGCCACGTTGTGGAATTGCACTAAAGAACCCCATATTGGCATCATACCCCGAATTGAAAACAAGGGCTGCCTCACTCTTATAAAAAGAGTTCAATTCCGATTCTAATCGACTGTACAGCTTATGGTTACCGGACAGTAAACGTGAACCACCGGACCCATTTGAAGCGACTCCTTCATTCAACAACAGTCGAAACGTTTTGGAAAATAAGTTTTCATTGGTCGCAAAACCTAAGTAGTCATTGGAAAGAAAGTCTATAGTGCCGTCCAAAGAAGATAACTGCCGAAAAGTATCGTCCTTTTTTCGGCCCATTAAGATTTTGACTAAGTTTTCAGGAAATCGCCCCATAACACAAAAATAACTTTTCCTTTCATCGAAAAATATAGTTTTTAAAAAATTAAGAATTCTTTTCTAGTTTTTCAATAATTGATATGGAATTTAGTAATTGTCTATTAGAATTGATAAAAAATAAAGCATACTATTGATTATTAATTACTTACAAAGTATTTTAAAAGCTAAAATAAAATTAAAATTACGGTCTAATTGCTAAAATGATTTCAATAAATCTTACATTTGCCTCCTTTTTTGACGCATTTTCTTACGTTGACGTGAAGGAATAGCTGAAATTATTGTTTAACGTTCGTGATATTATGAATGGGAATAAAATAATTAGTAGTGAAAGGCTAAGAAGCTTGGAGTCTTATGAGCTTATGGATTCTTTTCCAGAAAGTGTTTACGATGATATAACAAGGTTAGCTGCGGCTATTTGTAATACGCCTGTTAGCCTAATTGCCTCGAACCAATTGAACGAGCCTTCCATAAACGGCATTGTTGCCAACTCCAGGGACGTAACAGACCGTAAACTATACCTCAAAGCGACAGAGGAACAAAATGCAAAGCTAAAGGAAATTGCATGGACACAATCGCATATTGTGAGGGCTCCTGTTGCCAGGTTGATGGGATTGATTAATTTAGTTCGTGAAGATGTTCTTGAAAATGAAGAAAAGGAGCTTATGCTAGACAATATCATAAAATCCGCAGACGAAATTGATGCTATTATAAAACAAATAGTGGAGAGTACTGCTAGCGTAGTAAATATAGAAAAAATCGAATGAGCTATAAAATAGTATTAATCGAAGATGATCCTATTTTCACTTTTTTATTGCTAAAAGTCATCAAAGCGGTAGAATTACAGGGAGCCCTTTTTGATTTTACCCATGGCTTGGAAGCCTTGGAGTTCTTAAAAAAGGATTATCACAAAGAACATAAATATATCATATTCCTAGATTTAAACATGCCTGTTATGAACGGTTGGCAATTTATGGATCATTTCAATAGTTTTGCGGATACAAGGAATTGTATGGTTTTTATTTTAACCTCGTCCAATAATCAACGAGATATAGACATTCTAAAAGAAAATCCCCTTGTAGCCGATTTTATCACAAAGCCAATTAGTGAACCCATTATTAAAAATCTTAAAGAAATGATTCTGGCCAAGTTCGAGGACTAGTTACCATTTTGAAATCGATTATGCTGATAATACCTTCGAAATTGCAAGGACCACATTCGATAGATAAGTAAGCTTCATTATCTTAGCTAAAAATCTTTATATGCGAATCTGGCTATTAATAGTTTTACTTGGCTTTCAGTTACATCAAACCACTGCCCAAACCAATATCTATTCCATTTCCTTTGAAAACGCTGTACATCATGAAGCTTTGGTGACCGCTACTTTTCCAAATATTTCCACCGACACCCTTTCACTAAGAATGAGCAGGACCTCTCCTGGTCGGTATGCCCTTCATGAATTTGCGAAAAATATATATGGCATCAAAGCTTCGGATGGCAAAGGAAATGAATTAAAAATAACCAGACCAAATCCATACGAATGGATGGTTTCGGAACATGACGGCACTGTAAATATCGAATACACATTATTCGCCAATAGAGGTGATGGCACCTATTCCCAGATTGATGAGACCCATGCCCATTTGAATATTCCGGCAACATTTATGTATGCCCCATCCTTAAAGGATAGGAAATTCGAGGTAAACTTTAAACTACGCGAAGACCTTGGGTGGAAGGTTGCTACCCAATTGCCATTAGTTGCTAAAACCACCTACTCAGCCCCTAATTTTTACTATTTTATGGATAGTCCTGTAGAAATAAGCAATTTTAAGTTAAGGGAGTTCAAAGTTGATGGCCAAACGGTAAAATTAGCCCTTCATGACCCTGGAACAGAAGATGAAGCCGACACCTATTTTGAAAAGGTAAAAAAAGTAGTCTTGGCCGAAAAAGAGGTATATGGCGAGCTACCTAGGTTCGACTATGGTAACTATACTTTTTTGGCCTGTTACGTCCCTAATGCGTCGGGTGATGGTATGGAACATCGTAATTCAACTATTTTAACCAGTACCAGAACTTTGGCCAACGGTGGTATGGAAAATAATATAGGTACAGTTTCCCACGAGTTTTTTCATAGCTGGAATGTAGAACGCATCCGTCCAAAATCTTTGGAACCCTTTGATTTTGAAGATACCAATATGAGCGGCGCACTTTGGTTTGCAGAAGGTTTTACCAGCTACTACACCGATCTTATTCTTTGTAGAGCAGATTTGATGACCCCTGATAAGTATGTGGACGGACTGAACGGCACCTTCAATTATGTTTGGAACTCTCCGGCCCGCCAGTTCTTTACTCCTATTGAAATGAGTTATCAGGCGCCCTTTGTAGATGCCGCCACATCCGTTGATCCCGTGAACCGGGAAAACACCTTTATCTCCTATTATTCCTATGGCAGCGTTTTAGGGCTGGCCTTGGACCTTTCCTTACGCGAAAAAGGATTGAACTTGGATGATTTCATGAAACAGGTGTGGAACACCTATGGTAAATCGGAAATACCCTATACCGTTGCAAATTTACACAACTCATTGAAACAGTACGCCAGTGAAGCCTTTGCGAATGATTTCTTCGGTCGTTTTGTTTATAAAAGCGAAATGCCAAATTATAAAGAACTATTCAAAATGGTAGGAATCCAAGTATCTCAAGACGAAGATGTTCCCTATTTTGGAGCAGTAGTATCCATCTCCGATTCATTGAACGGAAAAATTCAAGGTAATACAAAAATAGGTAGCCCAGCCTATAAAGCAGGGTTGGACAAGGATGGCATCATAACTTCAATAAATGGAAAATCCTTTCCAAACGGAATTCAATTTGATGCATTCATTGCCAAATTTAAACCTGGCGATACCCTTATTGTAGCATTTGAGCAAGATGGTATAAAAAAATCTACGGAGGTGGTTCTTGAATCCGATCCAACCTATATAATTAGCCTGCAAGAGAAAATTGGCGAACAGCCTACGAAAAAAATACTTAATGCCCGTAAAGAATGGCTAAAAGTTGAATAGATGAACATACAGTTTACCACTGCTAAAACAAGGGAAGAGTTATTACAAATTCTATCCTTGCAAAAAATAAATCTTAAATCCTCGGTTTCTGCCTCAGAAATGGAGCAGGAAGGCTTTGTGACAATAATTCATGACCTTGATTTGCTTCAACGAATGAACGAAGCCTGTCCACACATCATTGCCAAAGATAAAAACAGGGTGGTTGGTTATGCATTACGAATGGAGTCCCGTTTCAAGAAAGAGATCACTTTACTACAACCCATGTTCGAAGAACTGGAAGGTATTCATATGCAGAACTTTATTGCTATGGGGCAAATATGTATTTCTAAAACGCATCGGAAGCAAGGTATTTTTAGAGGGCTCTATGAAACAATGAAAAAAGCTTCCTACCCGAAATATGATTACATCATCACGGAGGTAGACGCAACAAATACCCGCTCCCTCGGTGCCCATTATGCGGTCGGTTTTGAAAAAGTCTGTACCTATCATTCCCTCGGACAGGATTGGGATTTGATATCCTTACGAACAGATTAAATTAATAACGGACAGCAATTAAGTATATATATTTTCTTCTTACGACAGAATTGATTTTCAAATTTTAATGTAGTCGATTTCTGTGTACAAGGGCAGTCGAGAACATTTCGAATTCACTATTGAGGTTTCGACTGCGCTCAACCTGACATGTGCCAGCAAAAACGATAGTAAACTATTGAACCTAACAAATTTATTTATTTTTATTATTGTTATTCGATAATTTTATTATATTTGTTATCGTTAAACAATAATTTATAGGTTATGAAAATGTTTGGGCCAAAATCGCTTTCTGCAGTAGCCTTTTATATATTTCGAGTAATTACAATTGGAATACTGTTATTTGTTCTTTATGTTGATTATGCCTTTTTGACAAATCAATTCACCCATATCAACGGAAGGTATCGGATGGACATACCGCTTACGGGTACTTTTATTCAAGGTGATTATCAATTTAATGTAATTCTTACCATCTCATTAGGACTATTTTTTGGAACGGTATTTTTCTATGTACTATCTAATATTTTTAAGGCCTTGAAAGAGAAAGCGATTTTCAATAAAAAGGCTATTAGCAACCTAAGGCTTTTTACTATTCTTAATTTGATTGTTGGGCCAATCTTATATGTTTTCATCCATTTTCCTATCATGAACAAAACTGATTATCGGGATATTCACAACCTGATTTTACATATAATCTTTGGGGTAATAGCGCTTTTCTTGACCCGTATATTTCAGAACGGATTTAAAGTACAGTCAGAAAACGACCTAACCATATAAACATGAGTATTGTCGTCAACTTGGATGTTGTTTTGTCAGAGCGAAATCTTAAGAGTAAGGAACTCGCAGAAATCATCGGTATCACCGAGGCCAACCTATCCATCCTAAAATCGGGAAAGGCCAAAGCCATCCGTTTTTCTACCTTGGAGGCCATCTGCAAGGCACTTGATTGCCAGCCTGCCGATATTTTGGAATATAAGATTGCATAAAAAAGGCCATAGCGTATGCCATGACCTTTTTTTTTCAAAAAAAATTACTTAATCTGCTAGAATTATTACATTGTTGTCTTTCAATTCTATTGTTCCACTTGAAATAGGCAAAACCGTATTTCCATTTTCATCTTTACTGAACTTAGCTACATGTTCTTTATCGATGCTTACGGTTCCTTCAAACTTGACCTTACCTTCTTGTAAAAGGGAAACGATAGGGGCGTGGTCTTTCAACATTTGAAACTCCCCTTTGATTCCTGGAACAGTTACCGAGGTAACTTCCCCGGCAAATAAGGTAGCTTCTGGTGATACTATTTCTAAATACATATTCTTTAGTTGTTCGTTGTCCATTGTCCGTTGATGGTTTTACTAACTACCACTAACTAACAACCAACAACCATTTATGCTTCGGCCAACATTTTCTCTCCAGCTTCCATAGCCTCTTCGATAGTCCCTTTTAGGTTAAAGGCAGACTCAGGAAGGTGATCCAACTCACCGTCCATAATCATGTTAAATCCTTTAATAGTTTCCTTGATATCAACCAATACTCCTGGAATGCCTGTAAACTGCTCTGCCACGTGGAAAGGCTGTGATAAGAAACGCTGTACACGTCTTGCCCTACCTACGGCCAATTTATCCTCTTCGGATAGTTCTTCCATTCCCAAAATAGCAATGATATCCTGAAGTTCCTTATAGCGTTGTAAAAGCTCTTTTACTCTTTGAGCACATCCATAATGTTCTTTGCCTAAAATATCAGCAGACAAAATCCTTGAAGTAGAATCCAATGGATCTACAGCTGGATAAATACCAAGCTCTGCGATTTTACGGGATAATACGGTAGTTGCATCCAAGTGGGCAAATGTAGTTGCCGGTGCTGGATCCGTTAAGTCATCCGCAGGAACGTAAACCGCCTGAACCGAAGTAATGGATCCTCTTTTTGTTGAGGTGATACGCTCTTGCATAGCACCCATCTCTGTTGCCAACGTTGGTTGATAGCCTACCGCAGATGGCATACGGCCCAATAATGCCGATACCTCAGAGCCTGCCTGTGTAAAGCGGAAAATGTTATCTACGAAGAAAAGTACGTCCTTTCCTTGACCTTCAGCGGCACCATCACGGAAATATTCCGCTATGGTCAAACCTGAAAGGGCTACACGTGCACGTGCCCCCGGTGGTTCGTTCATCTGTCCAAAAACGAAAGTCGCTTTTGATTCCTTCATCACTTGTTTATCCACTTTGGATAGATCCCATCCGCCTTCTTCCATAGAATGCATAAAATCATCCCCATATTTTATAATACCGGATTCCAACATCTCACGAAGCACATCATTTCCTTCGCGCGTTCTTTCACCTACCCCGGCAAAAACAGAAAGTCCACCATGTCCTTTGGCAATATTATTGATCAATTCCTGTATCAATACGGTTTTACCGACACCTGCACCACCGAACAAACCAATTTTACCTCCTTTTGCATAAGGCTCTATCAAATCGATTACTTTGATACCCGTAAACAATACCTCAGTTGTCGTTGTAAGGTCTTCAAACTTTGGTGCCTCCCTGTGTATAGGAAGACCATCTTTACCTGTTTTGGGCAAATTTCCCAACCCGTCAATAGCATCTCCGATCACATTAAACAAACGACCGTATACATCTTCACCTATAGGCATTTTAATCGCACTTCCCGTAGCTATGGCATCAGTACCTCTACTAAGACCATCGGTAGAATCCATAGAAATAGTTCTAACCGTGTTTTCCCCAACATGGGACTGCACTTCCAAAACCAAAATGGATTTATCCTCCTTGATAATTTCCAAAGAATCATATATTTTTGGAAGGTCAGCTCCTGACTGAAATTCAACATCAACCACGGGCCCAATGATTTGCGAAACTTTACCTGTAACTTTTGACATTAGTTATCTATTTATGTATTACGTTTTTATAACCTTAAAAATGCTATCATTTTCAGGCTGCAAAGATATAGTATTCAATTTTAAACAAAAATTGTTTTTTCGGTTTTTTCAAAAGTAAAAAGGTGCCGAATTGGCACCTTTATTAGTATTGTAATACTCCTCATTCTATTGCAGCATAGGCGAATAATTGGTCGGATAATTGCCAACATTCAATAAATTGCCAGATGCTTCAAAATTAGAACCATACGTTACATCAATGGCTTTCATAAACTCATTGGCCAATAATGCGTAGCCCCTAGCTGTTGGGTGGATACCATCCAATGAAAAAGCACTTCCTAGCACCAAACTAGAGGTTAGTGTAAAATCGCCACTTGTAATACCTCCACTAGCCAATTGATTTAACAATCCATTCGCATCGACCAATGCCAAGCCGGCCTGACTTGCAGCGGTAGCAATAATTTGATTAAATGCCTCGGTAGCAATTGCAATTTCTTCTTGCTCACTAGGTAAAAGAACCCATTTATCGGCTAGCGGAATAGCGACCCCGTTCACTGTTAAAGGATTACCTTCAACCGCAAGTGTACCAATAAAGCTAGCAGCAGGCAAAACCAATAAATCGTCTGCCGTGGCCTGCCTAATTTTAGGCAATGCTGCAAAAGCAGGGTTTATTGCCCCTAAATCCGTCAACGTTTCATCTTCTATAACCACCGCATTATTAGATCCAGCCGTAAAATTTATGGTTCTTGCATCTACTTCTTCTTGTGTAAGCAATCCAGTTCCTGCCAAGGCACCAAATGCAGCCTGCAAACCGCCATTGTATGGAGCATAGGCTTGATTCACTGCAGCAGCTGTAGCAGCATCCAACGGTACTGGATTATGAGGTACCGTAGTGAAATGGGGAATATCGATAACATTCGGTATGTTGGCCACAACACCTTGAGCTCCACCTGCGGTCAATGTAGCGATCAATGCGCCATAACTACCATCAAAACCAACACCAGGATTACCGGAAACCGGAGTAATTGGATTTGTTCCATCACCTCCTGTTGTAGCGTAGCCCAAAACATCGTTATTGCCAATCCATAACGAGAAGAAACTAGGTGCTTGGCCAACCGCCAACTCTAAAACACTTGCATTTGGGGTTGCTCCCGTCATTCTTACGAAGTATGGATTTGCAAGGCCCAAAGAAACATTGGCCAAATTTCCATATCCCGGTGCCAACAAATGAAAGCTCTTTGCTCCCGGTACACCTAAATTATTGAATGGGCCGGTAGGATTATTCAATGCAATATCGGTTGTTACCGTCACAGGACCTATTAGCGATTCAAGACCTACTGGCCCAGCTCCACCGAAAACCAATCTCGGTCCCTGGATTCGGGTACCTGCAACTGCAAGTCCCCCGATATTATCATTAGTCAAAGGTTGGGTGAAATTACCACCGCCCACAAGACTGAATTTTTGCGATAAAAGGTTAGGTAAAGACAAGTTCTGACCTGCCTGAAACAAAGCGCCATCGGTAAAACCAGCAGTTAACGAATTCCCCAGAGCAACATAATTGGAAAAATCTGCAGACCCAGCGGTTAATTCAACTTGCTCCTCAACAATCACCTCGGGGGTGATGTCTACGTCTTCAGGATCATTACAAGCTGTAAAAGCGAAGATACCAAGAGAGAGATATATATATTTTAAGTTTTTCATTTCAACCTTTATTTTAAATTAGTTGTTAATAGTCCAAGATAGATAGTACATAGAGCCTATAAAGCCAGTACCAACGGCTGTATAGTACTCATCGCCTAAAATGTTCGTACCCCCTGCCTTAAACGTAGATTTTATACTTGGAACGGAATAATTTATTTGGGCATCGACATTATGGAATGCTGGCACTACGCCTTGCGCAAATGTTGCTTCCCAGAAATAATCATCACTAAACCTGTAAGAAACATTAAAACCAAAATTCTCAAACAATGCTGCATTTCCGAAAGACGCCTTGAATTTATGTTCTGGCGTGTTAAAGTTTAACTGTAAATCTGGATTCGCTTCACGATCAAAGTCCAATTTGGTATAGGTGTAACTCCCTTCTAAATCATAGTTACCCAAAACTTTCATACTCAAACCTAAAGACGCACCGTAAGAGTTTACATCGGCATCACTATTTGTATACGTACTGTACGGTTGAAAATCACCGTTTGCTATCGCCGCAACAGAAAGTGCTCCATCGCCAACCGTTCCATAGTAGGGAGCGATAACGACTTCTTGAGAAATGAAGTCTTTATAACTATTATAATAGGTGCTAAAATCAACGACCAGTTTATCTAACTTTCCTCGATACCCTATTTCAAAAGAGGCTACTTGTTCTGGTGTTATAATATCTGGGTTTGCTATTTCTAAATCAGCCGGGTTTCCAGTTTGACCAAGTCTATTTACGGAGCTCAAAGAATACGAATTTTCGTAAGCTGCTCTCCCTGTTTGCGTAATGGATGCTGGTTGCCCTAAAAGTTGTCCTGTGGCACTTGTTTCAAAATCTCTAGTATACCTATCTAAGTTATCTGGGGCTGATCCAACTAAAATTGCTCTTCCAGCATCTAAACCAATAAAAAGATCTTGGGTTGTTGGGTTTCTAAAGCCAGTTTGGGCCGATGCCCTAATATTATGATTTCTATTTAATGTGAACCCCGCTGATATTCTTGGAGAAAAGAAACCATCAAAAAATTCAGATTTATCATAACGGACAGATCCCGTCAATTTCAGACTTTTTTCACCAGCCATTGGCAGGTTCTTTTGAATCTGCGAATAGATACCAAATTCTGAATAATTAATTGGTCCGTCAGCATCAGTATAAATAGTTCCTGAAGAATTTAAACTGTATTCCCTAAAAGAACCCCCAACTTGAATATCGGCAAAATCGATTAAGTGGCTAAAGTTATAATTGGCATCTGCGTGATAATATTTTGACGCATCTTGAAATTTTGAACCTGTACTAAGATCAGGGTCGCTGACGCTTCTATCGAATGCCGCTTGAAATTCGGGTGTTCCCGGAAGAAACCTGCCTGATTCAGCCGTTGCACGACCAGCTGCATGGGCAGCTTCATCCGTAGCGCCAGCTAGAGTCGCTTGAAGGTAAGCTCCTGTATATTCGCCAAACCATTGCTGGTCGCTTTTCCAGGCTCTGTTGATATTAATTCCTGTAAAAACCATATCATAGGAATCCCCAGACTTATCACCTACCAAATATCCTCTGACAAAAAAGTTATCGTTCTTGATTTCCAATTTATGTTGCTCTTGGAAGAAGCCGTTAATATTATATCTGTTGGTCCCTTGATAAATGGTATTCCCTGTACCCACCTTACCTACATAGGAAAGTTCTAAACTATTATCTTCTATTGGCCTATAATATAAGCCCCAATCAGCTTTAATACTTTCAGCATTATAGTTGGTAAGATCACTTTCATTATATCCAGTTCTACTAACCTCTACTGACGGAATTAAAGCATTCGCACCTGCAGGAATACGCCCAAGACCTTCTAGGGCAAGTGCTACGTCTTTGATATCAGTCGCAACCTCATCACCATACACATTCACACCATCATAGTTTAAATCATTAGCTCGGGTTCTATCAGCAGTGATAAAGTTGTTATCATCCTTTCCTGCGATATTGTTTGCCGCCCAATCCGTTCCTTTTAAATATCCAAAGTTAACTTTGGCCGCAAACTTATCACTGAATTTATACGCTGCACGAATGCCCACATCCGTATAGGCATTGTCACCAGCAGCTTCTTGTGAAGTGATACCTCTTTTTATGGAGGCACTTATCCCTTGATAATCGAATGGACTTTTGCTACGCATGAATAAAATTCCGTTAAAGGCGTTTGCACCATACAATGCAGAGGAAGCCCCTGGTAACAATTCAACACTCAATACATCAGTTTCAACCATTCCCACTAAGTTACCGATTGGGAAATTCAACGCTGGCGAGGAATTGTCCATTCCATCCACCAATTGCATAAAACGGGTATTGGCAAAAGATGCAAAACCTCTAGTATTTACTGATTTGAAGGTTAAACTGTTGGTGTTTACATCCACACCTTTCAAGTTTTCGAGTCCGCCATAAAAATCGGCAGCAGTCGTACTCTTGATATCCTCGAGTCCCATACGTTCTACGGTAACTGGAGATTCAAAAATACGCTCCGGGGTTCTAGAGGCAGAAATCACGACTTCATCCAAAAAAGTCTGCGATTCATTTAAAACAACGGTTATTGTTTGGTTATTACTTGTAATGGTTTCCGTGGCATTTGTATAGCCAATGCTGGAAATCACCAGTCTGAAGGGGGGTACTTCGGATGTTTGCAAAGTAAAATTACCGTCAAAATCCGTTACGGTTCCAATCGTTTTACCAACAATAACAATATTGGCCCCGGGAATAGGGTCGTTGTTTTGGTCAACAACATTACCACTGATATTGGTCTGGGAATACCCAATAGTCCCAATAGCCATCAACGCTAAAAGTAGTATTGCTCTCATTCTTAATTAAAGTTTAAAATTAGTTAGGGTGGAAGATACAGATTATTTCATACGGTTAATAGTAATTTGAAAAAAATTATGCATGCATAGTATAATTATCTCAATATTGACCCTATATAATTTAGAAATCCGTAAATTAAAAAAGGGCATGAAATATATCATGCCCTCGCCTAGTAGCTATTTTTAAACTTATTCCACCGTAACCGACTTGGCCAAATTACGTGGCTGATCTACATTACAGCCCCTCATTACAGCAATATGGTAAGAGATCAATTGTAGTGGTATAGTGGTCAACAAGGGTGTTAAACTTTCCAAGGTTTCAGGCACTTCTATTACATGATCGGCCAAATCCCTTACCTGTTCATCCCCTTCAGTGACAATCGCAATGATTTTGCCCTTTCTTGATTTTATTTCCTGAATGTTACTTACCACCTTTTCGTAATGTCCTTTTTTGGTAGCAATTACGAAAACCGGCATGTGCTCGTCAATCAGAGCAATAGGCCCGTGCTTCATTTCCGCTGCAGGGTAACCTTCGGCATGTATGTAACTAATTTCCTTTAGTTTAAGAGCACCTTCCAATGCCACTGGAAAATTATAACCCCTTCCCAAATAAAGACAGTTGGTTGAATCCTTGTAGACATCGGCAATAATTTCAATCAATGGATTTGATTCCAATGCTTTTTCAACTTTACTGGGAATGGTTTCCAATTCCGTTAAATACTCGTGATACCTTGATTCGGAAAATACACCTTTTGCCTTTGCCAATTTCAATGCAATCAAGGTGAGTACAGTGATCTGAGTGGTAAACGCCTTGGTGGAGGCCACCCCTATTTCTGGGCCTGCATGCGTGTATGCCCCGGCATCGGTCTCTCTGGCGATGGAAGAACCTACTACATTGCAAACGCCAAAAACAAATGCCCCTTTTTCCTTTGCCAGCTTGATTGCAGCTAGAGTATCTGCAGTTTCTCCAGATTGGGAAATTGCAATCAGTACATCTTTATCGGTTATGACAGGATTTCTATACCTGAATTCGGAGGCATATTCTACTTCCACAGAGATTCTCGCCAAATCCTCAAAAATGTATTCGGCCACTAAACCAGCATGCCAAGAAGTACCGCAGGCGACAATAATAATTCTATTGGCATTAAGGAACTTTTCCATGTTCTGATCAATTCCCGCCATTCTAATCAATCCTTGTTCAGCAAGCAGACGTCCTCTGTAGGTATCTTTGATCGCCCTTGGTTGTTCATAGATTTCCTTCAACATAAAATGCTCATAACCCCCTTTTTCTATTTCTTCCAAGTTCATTTGTAATTCCAAAATCCTTGGATAGGCAACAGCATCATCTTTTATTTTTCTCAGTTTTATCTCCTTGCCTAACCTAATTATGGCCATCTCCTCATCTTCAAGATATACCGCATTATTTGTGAATTCGATGAATGGGGAAGCGTCCGAAGCAATAAAGAACTCATCGGTACCAATACCAATTGCCAAAGGACTTCCTAGTTTAGCCACCACAATTTCATCAGGTTTTTCTATATCAAAAACTGCAATTGCATAGGCACCTACTACTTGATTCAAGGCAATTTGAACGGCCTTACCAAGTTTTACATCCTCAGTTTTCTTTACTTCCTCAATAAGATTAACTAAAACCTCTGTGTCGGTATCAGATTTGAAAGTATACCCGCGTTTGGTCAATTCCTGCTTTAAAGCTTCATAATTCTCTATGATTCCATTATGGATAATGACCAACTCCCCAGAATTTGAATAGTGAGGATGTGAGTTAACATCATTGGGAATACCATGGGTAGCCCAACGGGTATGGCCGATTCCTAATGTCCCTTTTTGAGAAATACTTTTGGCCTTATTCTTCAAGTCCTCTACCTTTCCCTTTGTTTTGGCAAGATTAATTTTAGTACCATCAAATAATGCGACCCCAGCACTATCATATCCACGATACTCTAAACGTTCTAAACCTTTTATAATGATAGGATAAGCTTCCCTATGTCCTATATAACCGACTATTCCACACATAATAATACTGTTTGGTGAATTTTTTAATAATTTTCCTACACGAAGTTATGACAATAATAAATAAAATGATTTGTATTCAGTTGTACAACGTGAATATTCTATAAAATGATATACAAGACACTCAAAATTACCTGAGCAACAGCATTTAGTATAAAATCTAATCTGCCTTGGTGTAAAATATTTCGAGCTTCAACCTTTTGTCAAAATTAGGATCTGAAGACGGAAGATTACTTCCAAATAAGACGGTTCCTAATGGAGTTATTATACTAGTAATTGGTATTCTGTCTTCACGATTGGCCAATTTAGCATTTGCAATATTAAAATTTCGAATATTAGTGGTCAAGGTCAGACCCAAAGTTGCATTGGTCGAATCACGTAAAACTAAATTATTTATATGATCTGTAATTTTTACTGAATACTTAACACCTTTACCGTTTGATTTTTCAATGATACCGTCGTAATTCAGGAATAAACCAAACAGCTCCTGCGCTTGAGGATTGTTTTGCTCCGTAATTATGTTAATTAAAGGAGCGTTGGTTTCTGCATTATAGAGATATAATCGAGGTGGTTCCAAAACACTGCCCGAAGCATCCAATTGGTCTCTGTCTATATAAAAAACTAAGTTAGCTTCATTGATGACCCAGTTTTCCGCCTTAATCTGCTCAATTATATTTTCCCCACCATCCTCTTCAAAAAGATTGATTTCTGCGTATGTACCTGGGCCTCCTTTTAAATAAATTCTTGAAGCATTTTCACTACTGCCTAAAGCTTCAATAATTTGAGGGCCGTAATTTTCTGTAAGTATTGTGTTGACTGCGTTTCCATTTACCGGTCCGTTTTGGACTTGTGATAAAAATGAGAAGATAAAATCCCTCTCATTTATAACCTCTGGGTTATCATCACTGGTATCATCTGCCGTACCATTGGTATCGTAGCTTTTATAGGTATAGGTCATTGTTAACCTCGCGGTCTTCAAATCGAACAGGAACAGCAAGTCCTTACCCGCTTCATCCGTTATTGAAAAATGAAGCCCCCTAATAAATTCAGTGAAATTTGCCTGGCTTACAAATTCTAAGCTACCCTCCTTATCCAAAATATTGGTTTGAAAGAAATCATTATCCAAAGGAATGCGTATTCCTGGATTTAATTTGGTAAATGTTAGAGATTCGTCAACGTCCTCCGTAGTTTCATCATCTTCGTTAGGTATCAATATTTCCTCGTTATTAATTTCTACAGGACCATTAAATAATACATCTGAAACAAAATCTGGCGTAAACTCTTGGGATGAAAAATATTGTTGTGATTCCTGAAAGTTAGAATTGGGATCTAGATCCCTTAAAAAAAATGTTGATCTTTCAACCTTAAGGTTAAAAGTTGGATTTATTGCATCGTCAATATTATCAATATTAATCCCGTTTACATAAATGCTATCCAAATCCACCTTACCGGCAAAATTATTGGCCAAAATCGGTGTATCATCTACATCATTTCGTCCATCACCATCGGCATCTACACTGTTGGCGTCTAACGGATTTGTATTTGAAGCGGTTTCAACCCTGTTGGAAACGCCATCCCCGTCACTGTCGTTATCAGGATTATCTGGCTCGGCATCAAATGCATCATCAACACCGTCCAAGTCTCTATCCCTAGAACCGCTTTTGGTAAGAAAAGGAATATACAGAAATACTTCCTTGACTGTTTCTTCTTCTTGAATTGTTGTTATGGCTTCACCTGTTGTACCAGCTCTGTTCTCTTTCTCTTGGGTGAAACTTCCAAATGTAGGGTTTGTATTTGGCAATAATATTTGTGATGTAACAAAAGCTTGGGTACGACCATAAATAGGGTCTACATAAGTGCCTAATTGATAAGCGTTTAATTTGTTAGTCTGTACTGCTTCAATATTCTTATTGTAGGCAAAAACATCGTAAACTTCTTGACCTGTAGTGAAGGGTTCATTACCAACGACACCTGCACCTACAGTAGTTAAATCTTGCTCACAAGAGACCAAAATACCCAATATAAAAAACACACCCAAAAATTTGGGAATTGCAGATTTATTAAAAAAATTCATTCAGATTATTTTAAAACTTCGGTGTTATAAAAATTAGCATATGCCTCTTCGAATTCTTGAACGGGAACATATTGCAACACTGGTTTTTCTTGGTTAGATATATGATTTTCTAGTTCGTCTGGAATTTCTTCCGAAGCTAAAATAATGGCATCGGAATAATCTACTGCTACCTTTAACAAATTATTATAAGTAGGGTCGCCCAACGAGGTTATTTCTTCTTCGGGAATACCGTCAAACGCAATTTTTTTGATCATATCCTTATCCAAAGAACCTTCGAAGGTTTTACCATATACTGACAATACAATTTTGCTATCGGCAAATAAAGGTTCGTCTGCGTAGAACTTTTTGAGGTATAGGGGAAGTAAACTAGCCATCCATCCATGAACGTGAATAATATCTGGAGACCAGTTCAATTTTTTAACCGTTTCCATTACACCTTTGGCAAAGAAAATGGCACGTTGATCATTATCAGGGAAAAGTCTACCTTGTTTATCGGTAAAGGTAGCCTTACGCTTAAAATATTCCTCATTATCAATGAAGTAAACCTGTATTCTTTCTTTAGGAATGGAAGCTACCTTAATAATTAAGGGCATATCCATATCATTAATGACCAAATTCATTCCAGAAAGACGTATTACTTCATGCAATTGATGTCTTCTTTCATTAATATTCCCATATCTCGGCATGAAAATCCTGATCTGGCCACCATTGCTGTTGACCATTCTAGGTGCTTCGTAAGACATTAGGGAAACTTCGTTTTCGGGTAAATATGGAACTAATTCTGAAGATACAAATAATATCTTTTTACCATTCATAAAGGTTGTATTTTATATTTCACTGGAACGTAGCTGCAAAATTACAAAAAATATAGAGATTAGCAGTAATTATAGTAAGTTTGCTCGCTAATGAACTTTTCAATGTCGGTAGTCAATACCAAGAAGGAGCTGCGGGGCATACTAAAAACAATCGAAGATTCATCAAGCCTCGGTCTGGTCCCCACCATGGGTGCCCTACACGAGGGTCACGCATCCCTAATAAAAAAAGCATTATCGGAAAACCAATATGTGTTGGTTAGTATCTTTGTAAATCCCACCCAGTTCAACAATACGGAGGATCTTGAGAAATACCCGAAAACCTTAGAAAATGATTTGCGCCTAATTTCTTCGGTTTCAAAGAATATCATAATCTTTGCACCTTCGGTTTCTGAAATATACCATCAGGAGATTGTTCATAAAAATTATGACTTTGCCGGTCTCGATAAAGTTATGGAAGGGGAGTTTAGGGAAAATCATTTTAATGGCGTGGGTACGATAGTTGAAGAGCTTTTGAGACTCATCAAGCCAACAAGGGCATACTTTGGTGAAAAGGACTTTCAGCAATTGCGAATTATTCAGAAGCTTACCGAAATAAAAAATATTCCGGTAGAAATTATTGGATGCGAAATTGTACGTGAAAACCACGGCCTTGCCATGAGTTCCAGAAATGAAAGGTTAAGCAAGGAACTACGACAAAGGGCCGGATTCATTTACAAAACTTTAGAGTCTGCCAAGCATAAATTTGGCATGGAAAATGTACTAAATATCAAGGATTGGGTGAGGAAGAAGTTTCAGGACAATGAGGATTTCAAACTGGAATATTTTGAAATAACAGATATTGAAACCCTGACCCCGACCAAAAAGATAATTGAGAATACAAAATATAGGGCGTTTATTGCTGTTTATGCCGAAAACGTAAGGCTTATAGACAACATAGCCCTCAATTAATTAATTTTGCGTTATGCAAGTACAAGTAGTTAAGTCAAAAATACACCGTGTAAAAGTTACAGGAGCCGACCTCAATTATGTTGGAAGCATCACTATTGACGAAGATTTAATGGAAGCTGCGAATTTAATTCGCGGCGAAAAGGTACAGATTGTAAACAACAATAATGGCGAGCGGTTAGAGACCTATATCATACCGGGGCCTAGGAACAGTGGTGAAATAACCTTAAACGGTGCCGCTGCCAGAAAGGTTGCCGTAGGGGATGTTCTTATTTTAATTGCGTATGCTTGGATGGATTTTGAAGAAGCCAAGAAATTTAATCCTTCAATGGTATTTCCGAACGAAAAAACTAATCTATTGAACTGAATTTGACGCGAACCCTAAAAAAAGGCCTTAAAACCATACTCCCAATTGCACTGGGAGTTTTTTTGGTTTGGTACTCTTATCATGTAACTACGCCTGAAAACCGAAAAGAAATAATCTATTACATAAAAGAAGCGAATCCACTATGGGTTTCACTTTCAATTTTTTTAGGAATTTTAGGTCATGTATCCAGGGCAATCCGATGGAATTACCTTTTGGAACCTTTAGGATATAAACCACGTATCATCAACAATGTGCTTATAATTCTAACCTCTTATTTTGCAAACCTAGGCATTCCTAGAACAGGTGAAGTATTAAGGGCCACAGCGCTCACCACCTATGAAAATGTGCCTTTTGAAAAGGGATTTGGAACCATAGTTACCGAAAGGGTAATAGATGTAATCATGTTATTACTTGTTGTCTTAACCGCATTTTTATTGCAAACGGATGTAATAATGGCGCTTCTTATTGATAGGGGTTTCAATATCAACGGGCTTCTTTTATTAGCAGGTTTAGCAGTCATTTTACTTTTTTTATTCATTTTCCTTATTAATAAATCGAAGAGAACTTTTGCCAAAAAAATAAAGGAATTCGTCAAAGGATTGTTGGATGGTGTTTTCAGCATCTTTAAAATGAAAAACAAATGGCTGTTTTTATTTCATACCTTTTTTATTTGGGGCTGTTATATCGGTATGCTCTGGGTCATTAAATTTACCGTTCCAGAGACCATAGCGCTTACTTTCAGCCAATTGTTGGTGGCCTTTGTGGCAGGGGCCTTTGCCATGGCCACAACCAATGGTGGCGTAGGGCTATATCCTATCGCGGTACGTAGTGCTTTGACCATTTTTGGGATTAGCGCAGTATCTGGTGATGCATTTGGGTGGATCATATGGATAGCACAGACATTAATGATCGTGGTTTTTGGTGCAATATCTTTTCTTCTATTACCGTTATTGAACAGAAACAAATAGTAACCTTACTATTTTCAATAATTATAAATGCGTTACCTATCCTTAATTTTCGCTCTAATATTTGGAATAACCTCCTATTCCCAAGTTACACAGGAAATCTTCGAATCCTTCAAACTTCAAGAGCGAAGGGATGTTCAGTACTATTTTCCTGAGAATATGGACGAGACCAAAAAGCATCCCCTTATCATTGTACTTGATGGGGATTATCTATTTGATCAGGTAGTCGCTACCTCAAAGTTTTATAGTCGTTTTCACGGTATGCCGCAAAGTATTATCGTTGGTATCAACCAAAGTAAAAATGACTTACGTTATGACGATTGTGCTTTTGATCCAGAGAATGGACTGCCCTCTGAAAAAGGTAAAAACTTCTACGAATTTATAGGTATGGAGCTGATTCCCTATTTGGATTTAAATTTCAGCACTGCTCCTTTCAAAATGATTTTTGGCTACGATATCACCGCAAATTTTGAAAACTATTGGTTGTTCAAGGATCATTCTGTTTTTGACGCCTATATCAGCATATCACCTACACTCGCCCCTGAAATGGAAACTAGGGTTCCCATGCGACTGAATACCTTTGAAAAGCAATTATTCTATCAACTCATCGTAGAAGGGGAAACGAACAAGGATACCCAGAAAATAATGGCCATGGATCAAGGTATTAAGGCCTTGAAAAAGGAATCATTGCATTATTTCTTTGATGAATATAAAAATGCGGACCATATTTCTGTGGCGACCTATGGCATAGGCAAGGCATTTGACAACATTTTTGGCATGTTCAAACCTATTAGTCCGAAAGAATACAAAACACAGATCTTAACTTCTGAAGCACCTGTTTTTGATTATTTACAAAACAAATATCAAGGCATCATTGATTTATTTGGTTTTAGCAAGCCCGTAGAGCTTAACGATATTATGGCTATATACGCCGCTTCCAGAAAAAAAGAGGATTTCGAATCCTTAAAACACTTATCCGATCTTTGCAAAAAAGAATATCCAGAAACGATGCTCGGGTTTTATTTTGAAGGCGAATATTATGAGCAACTAGGTGAACCCAAAAAAGCGCTTAAAACCTTTGAAAAAGCATTTCAAATGAAAGAAATAGATTTCTTGACCAAAGAAATGGCTCTTCAAAAGATGGATGCATTAAAAGCCGATTTCGGCTTTTAATTTCAAAATAAATCAGTTAGTTCCCAAATTAACGAAACCTACCTACTTATGATAAAAATTGATGCTATTTTCTTTGTTTTTTCCGGCGTATTGTTCACCTATTTCGGATTGAAAGGCGATTTTATAATGCCTTATAGCGGTATAGCCCTTTTTATGGCTTGGTCCTCATTTTTCCTAGCCTTCATTACATTCAAAAAGGAAAGGACTGGCGAAAACTAATCCGTAAATCGCATTTAAACAGCAACTCATTTCAAAGTTCTTGCTACCTTTAGCCCAGAGGATAAAAGCTAAAGATGGCCAAAACAAAAACTGCATATTTTTGTCAAAATTGTGGAACCCAATATGCAAAATGGGTGGGACAATGTGCGGCCTGTAAACAATGGAATACGGTTGTTGAAGAGGTAGTTCAAAAACAGGAAAAAATTAATTGGAAAACGCCTTCCCAAACAACGAAAAGAGTCTCCAAACCACTTTTGGTCAATGAAATCAATATTGAAAAGGAAATTCGCTTAAATACGTTCGACCTAGAATTCAATAGGGTTCTAGGTGGCGGATTGGTCCCGGGTGCGTTAGTCTTACTTGGTGGCGAACCTGGTGTGGGCAAAAGCACTCTACTGCTTCAAATCGCCCTGAAATTACCTTATAAGACCTTATATGTTTCTGGGGAAGAAAGCCAGAAACAAATAAAAATGCGAGCCGATAGGATTCACCCAAATAGTGAAACCTGTTTTATTCTAACGGAAACCAAAACCCAAAATATCTTTATACAGATTGAAGCTATAGCGCCTGATATTGTGGTTATCGACTCCATCCAAACCCTTCATTCAGACTACATAGAATCAGCGGCTGGAAGTATTTCACAAATAAGGGAATGTACTGCAGAACTCATAAAATTCGCAAAGGAAACCAATACTCCCGTTATCCTTATCGGGCATATTACCAAAGACGGCTCTATTGCAGGACCTAAGATTTTGGAGCACATGGTAGATACGGTTTTGCAATTTGAAGGTGATCGCAATTATGTGTATCGCATTCTAAGGTCTTTGAAGAATAGATTCGGCTCAACCGCAGAACTTGGCATCTATGAAATGCAAGGAAGTGGATTACGGGAGGTCAATAATCCTTCTGAAGTACTCATTTCAAAAAATGACGATGGCCTGAGCGGAACAGCCATAGCTTCGACCGTGGAAGGGATGCGCCCATTGCTCATTGAGATTCAAGCATTGGTAAGTACCGCTGTTTACGGTACACCACAGCGGTCCACTACGGGCTACAATGCCAAACGATTGAACATGCTCTTGGCGGTATTAGAAAAACGTGCCGGTTTCAAGTTGGGCGCCAAAGATGTGTTCTTGAATATTACCGGTGGAATTTCAGTCGATGATCCTGCGATAGATTTGGCTGTTATAGCAGCTATACTCTCAAGTAATGAGGATATCCCAATTGAAAAAGGGTTCTGTTTTGCCGCCGAAGTGGGTCTTGCAGGTGAAATTAGGCCGGTACAACGTGTTGAACAACGCATATTGGAAGCCGAAAAATTAGGTTACACAACCATTATAGTTTCCAAGAACAATAAGATAGGTCTTAAATCAACCAAAATAAAAGTACTTCTTGCTTCCAAAATAGAGGAAGTTGCAAATACGCTATTCGGTTAACGTCTATCCCTCATTATCCTTGCCAAGACCATAATAACTATGAGTACGGCAATTATAACTACTATTTGCCAAAAACCTACCTTTAAGAAAATAAAACTTTCCATTTTATGGTGCAGGATTAGGTATCAAATTATGAATCGATTCTATCTCTTTGATGATATCTTCCGATAATTCTATAGCGATACTACCAATATTTTCTTCCAATTGACGCATGTTAGTGGCGCCGATGATAGTACTCGTCACAAAGGGTCTGGAATTTACAAATGCCAATGCCATCTGTGTCAAGGTAAGTCCATGTGACTGCGCCAATTCGTAGTATTTTTGAGTAGCCGCTACCGCGGTAGTTCCACTGTATCTGCTGTATTGTGGAAAAAGGTTCAAACGAGATTCCTCTGGCAATCGATCACCCAAATATTTTCCGCTTAATACGCCGAATCCTAAAGGGGAATATGCCAATAACCCAACTTGTTCCCTAATGGAAATTTCGGCCATGCCCACTTCGAACAAACGATTCAAAAGGGAAAACGGATTTTGGATTGTGATGGTTCTTGGTAATGTTTCATGAACTTTACTCTCTTCCAAAAATCGCATGGTTCCCCAAGGCGTTTCATTGGAAATACCGACGTGTCTTATTTTACCTTCGAGAATCAAATCGCGCAAGGTTTCCAAAATTTGATGGATATTGTCTTCCCAATGATCGCTAATCTCATGCGTATAACCTCTTTGGCCAAAATAGTTGGTATTTCGGTCTGGCCAATGCAACTGATACAAATCGATATAATCGGTCTGTAATCTATCCAAACTACCTTCTACCGCATCGGTTATTGAATCCCTGTCAAATCCTGTGGTTCGAATGAACTTTGTCATCTCTGCCTTTCCCGCCATTTTGGAAGCTAGAATGATATCTTCCCTATTACCATTTTTCTTGAACCAGTTACCGATAATTTTTTCTGTAGCCGCATATCGATCTTTGTGGGCAGGTATAGGGTATAATTCCGCCGTATCAATAAAGTTTATGCCCTTATCTACCGCATAATTCATCTGCTCATGACCTTCTCCCTCAGTATTTTGGTTACCCCAGGTCATGGTCCCTAAGCAGATTTTACTAACCTCAATATCAGTATGCGGTAACTTGGTATACATCATAAAAATTTCAGATTTGTTAAATTATCAAGTAAAACTAATAAATTATACTGGGCATATGATCTTCCATAAAATTAACTTTCAATTTCCAACAAAATAGGACAATGATCGCTATGTTTAGCTTCAGAGAGAATTACCGAACGTTTCAATCGGTCTTTTAAGGGTTCCGCAACCATCCCGTAATCCAAACGCCATCCTTTATTGTTATTTCTGGCATTGGCCCTATAGCTCCACCACGTATAATGATCAGGTTCAGAATTAAACTCCCTAAAGCTGTCGATAAAACCGCTGTCGATAAAACTTCCAATCCATTCCCTTTCCACGGGTAAAAAGCCCGATACATTTTTTAAGCCGACAGGGTTATGGATATCTATCGCCTTATGACAAATATTATAATCCCCAAAAATAATGAGGTTTGGATTTGTTTTACGCAATTCATTGGCATATTCATGAAAATCTGCCATGTACTGCAGTTTATGGTCCAATCGAGCCATGTTGGTTCCCGAAGGTAGGTACATGCTCATAATGGAAAGGTCACCATAATCTGCCCTAATATTTCTCCCCTCAAAATCCATATAGTCTATTCCGGTTCCAAACACTACTTCATCGGGTTTCGATTTCGATAATATCGCCACACCACTATACCCTTTTTTTTGTGCACTGTACCAATAAGTATAACTGTAACCAGCTTCCTCGAATACGGAAAGGTCCAATTGATCTTCATTTGCCTTTATTTCCTGCAGGCAAACTACATCCGGCGAAACCGTTGCCAACCAGTCCAAAAGGCCCTTTTTCAACGCGGCCCGAATTCCATTTACGTTATACGATATGATTTTCATAGATGATCATTTTGACCCAAAAATAGAAAACAGAAATAGATTAGCCGCGTATACAAACTTTTAAAATCCTATTTTCATAGCTTTGGAACAGGAATTGTATCATAACATTCATTCTTAAAAATATGACCATGAACAAGATTCTCTTATTAGGGGTATTTATTTCATTTTCCGCCAATTTATTTTCCCAAGCCTACCCAAATATTTCGAACCAGCATGAAATCAAGTTCAATATTGGCCAATTTTTGGCGAATTCTACGGTTGAGGGGGCCTATGAATATTATTTAAACGAGGATACCAGTTTAGGCGGTACACTATATTTTAATGGAGATGCAACCGACTATAATGGAAACTTCGGAATTGGCCCTAACTTTAGGGCATATTTCGGCTATGCTCCGAAAAGTGGTTTTTTCGCCGAGGTGTTTGGTCTGTATTATACCGGGGAAGAGGACGAAGAATCCCAAAGCTTGGGAAATCGAAATTACGACTACGCTACCACAGCCATTGGTTTGGGTGCTGGTTCAAAATGGACTACCAGAAGTCAGCGTTTTATAATTGAAATACATGGTGGGATGGGAAGAAATATTAATCCGGAAGATTTTCAAAACGACTTTATGTTTAGGGCTGGCCTATCATTAGGCTTTCGTTTTTAATGGGTATTTTTGAAGTTTACTTTCCATATGAAGAAATCCATCCTACACATCCTTTTTCTATTTTTAGCAACCTACTCATTTGGTCAAATCCCTGTTGTAAAGGATAGTGTTACCGTACTCAATGAGGTTATTGTTATTGATACCCTAACCGCCAAAAATGCCATTGGAATTATTCCATCGCAAATAATTGGTGCCACCGTTTTTGAAAATTATAGTCCGGTTGATTTTATTAGTTCTATAAATCAGGTTTCTGGGGTTTATGCATTATCGGGAGCGCTTAATACAAATAGGATTACCATAAGAGGGGTGGGTTCAAGAACACCCTTTGGAACCGACAAGCTAAGACTGTACTACAACAATGTTCCTGTAACCAACGGAACAGGTTTTTCAGCTATTGAAGCCTTTGATTTGGAAAACCTTACTTCTGTGGAAGTAATCAAAGGACCCAAGGGCACCGGTTTTGGCACAAATTTGGGTGGCGCAATCATTTTGAACACAAAACAACTTAGAACCCAACCAACCAAATTCTCCAATAGTACCACAATAGGTTCCTATGGCCTAATAAAAAACAGCTTGGGATTTACACATACCCAAGATGATTTTTACCTAACCTTACAATATGGTCATATGGAAATTGATGGGTATCGCGAGAATAATAGGTTTGAGCGTGACGGATTTCTTCTAAATTCCATTTTTAAATTATCCGAGAAAAGTGAGTTGGGGCTATTGGTGAACCATATTGACTATTCGGCCCAAATTGCCAGCTCCATTAACCAATCTGATTTTGATGAAGATCCAACCCAAGCTGCATTTACCTGGAAGGCGGCCAAAGGATTTGAGGACAACAACTATAGCCTTATAGGGGTGTCACACACCTATAAGGCCAATTCCAAATTGAAAAATACCACCAGTTTATTCTACACTTATTTAGATCATTATGAACCCAGACCTTTTAATATTTTAGATGAATACACCAACGGCTTTGGATTCAGGACCTTATTCTTTGGTAATATCCCCATATCTGAAAATACCCTCTCATATACTTTAGGGGGTGAATTATATAAGGATGAGTATGTTTGGGGAACATTTGAGAATCTGTATCGGGAAAACAATGGAGATGGTAGTTTGAAAGGGGACAGACTGTCCAATAACAAGGAATTTAGAAGTCAGTTCAACAGTTTTGCAACTGTTTCCTATCCGATATCGGCTAAATTAACAGCACAATTGGGATTGAACATCAATAAAACCCAATATGATTTTAGGGATGTATTCAATACTGGAAATATGAATACCAGCGCAATCAGAGATTTCAAAACCTTGTTCTTACCAAGTTTGGATTTAAACTATTCCTTAACACCCTACAGTTCACTTTATGCTAATATAAGTCGTGGTTTTTCTAATCCAAGTTTAGAGGAAACATTGACCCCTGAGGGAGTTATTAATCCCGAAATTATCCAAGAAACCGGTACAAATTATGAGCTTGGAATTGAACATAAAAGCCAAGACAACCGTTTGAAATTAGATATCGCTATTTACTTAATACCGATAAATAACCTACTGGTGGCCAAAAGGGTTGGCAATGATCAATACATTGGAAGAAATGCAGGTAAGACAAGGCATCAAGGTCTTGATCTTGATTGGAGTTATCGATTCGATATGGCAACGAAAATTAAACTCACCCCCTTTATAAGCTATACGTATAACAATCACAAATTCGTAGATTTTATAGATGAGGAAGTGGATGCCGATTATTCCGGAAATCCCTTGACAGGAGTTCCCGAACACAAATTAAATACAGGGCTTCAGACCAAATTCGGAAACGGACTTTATACCAATATCACGCACCAATTTGTGGATAAAATTCCGCTGACCGATGCCAATACGCTTTACAGTAAGTCATTCAACCTGCTCAATATAAAACTGGGTTATAGAAAACAAGTCTCTGAAAAGTTGCTATTAGGTCTAGATTTTGGCGTCAATAATGTAACGGATACTAAATACGCTCAATCCGTTTTGATCAACGCAAGTAGTTTTGGTGGTAATGCCCCTCGATATTTCTATCCTGGAAATAATAGAAACTACTATGGAAGTTTAAAATTGAGCTACATCCTATAGCCTTATACCATTTTTTTCAACCAGGTCTTCATGTCAACTGCCTTGTGGATGATGTCGTTCAGAGCTGCTATTGAGACACGTTCCTGCTCCATACTGTCACGATGTCTAATCGTTACTGTTTGATCCTCCAATGTTTGGTGGTCAACCGTAATGCAAAACGGTGTACCATTGGCGTCCTGCCTTCTGTAACGTCTACCAACGGCATCCTTTTCATCATAAGTGACATTAAAATCCCATTTAAGGTCATCAACAATACTCTGTGCGATTTCGGGTAGTCCGTCCTTTTTCACCAATGGTAAAATAGCTGCCTTGACCGGAGCAAGTACCGCTGGTAATTTAAGTACGGTTCTCGTAGTATTGTTTTCTAATTCCTCTTCTTTCAAGGAGTTGGAGAATACAGCCAAGAACATCCTGTCCAACCCGATAGAGGTTTCCAACACGTATGGAACATAGTTCTTGTTCACCTCATGATCAAAATATTGTAACTTTTTACCTGAATGTTTCTCGTGACTTCCCAAATCGAAATCGGTACGGGAGTGGATTCCCTCCAATTCCTTAAATCCAAATGGAAAACGAAATTCTATATCTGCAGCTGCATCTGCATAATGTGCCAGCTTTTCATGGTCATGGAAACGGTAATTTTCGGCTCCCAACCCTAAAGAAAGGTGCCATTTCATTCTTTTTTCTTTCCAAATTTCGTACCACTCCTTTTGGGTGCCCGGCTGAATAAAGAATTGCATTTCCATTTGTTCGAATTCCCGCATCCTGAAAATGAACTGTCTGGCAACGATTTCATTTCTAAAGGCTTTACCGGTCTGTGCAATTCCAAAAGGAATTTTCATACGTCCGGATTTCTGTACGTTTAAAAAGTTGACGAAAATACCTTGAGCGGTTTCTGGTCTCAGAAAAAGATCCATGGCATTTTCCGCATTTGCACCCAATTTGGTACCGAACATAAGATTGAATTGCTTTACATCTGTCCAGTTTTTTGAACCCGACATGGGGCAGGCAATGTCCAGTTCTTCGATCAAGGCCTTTACATCCACTAAATCTTCTTTTTGCAATGATTTGCCTAATCTACTCAGTATCGATCTACCTTGTAGTTGATAGTCCACCACCCGTGGATTGGTCTCTAGGAATTTTTCTTTATTGAAGGCATCTCCAAATCGTTTTTGAGCCTTGTTGACCTCTTTTTCAATCTTTGCATCAATTTTGGCAACGTAGTCTTCTACCAAAACATCTGCCCTATATCTTTTTTTGGAGTCTTTATTATCTATTAAAGGGTCATTGAATGCATCAATATGGCCAGAAGCTTTCCAAGTGGTAGGATGCATAAAGATGGCTGCATCCAACCCGACGATATTGTCATTGAGTTGTACCATGGCCTTCCACCAATAGTCTCGAATATTTTTTTTTAGTTCGGCCCCATTCTGGCCATAATCATATACTGCACTTAACCCATCATAAATCTCACTCGATTGAAACACGTAACCGTATTCCTTAGCGTGAGAAATTACACGCTTAAAATCATCTTCTGTATTTGCCATGCGGTAAAAATAGAATATTAGCCAAATAAAGAATAATTATTTCAATTGAAATTCAGAAGAAGCAATTAAACGTTGGTCTTCAAAAATGTTGAGGGTGTAGTTGCCCTCAGATAGTGAACCTTCTGGTATGGTAATAGCCTCACAAACGTAAGTATCGATACCGGTAAAAACAAACTCTACCCGCTTGCTATAGATGTTTCCATTTACTATAATGGTATTGGCGTTATCTTCTATGATCTGTTTATTGGGATCTAAAAACTGTAGATAAATGATTTTCTCGGTATTGGCCTCGCTTTGATCGGCCAAAATAGTGACACAGCCCCTTAACTTTTCTATAATAGAAGCTTTGTTGGTCTTTGTTGGCCTTGTATTGCGGATAAGCCTGAAACCACTCCCTTCCGCATTTGCCATTTTCAAGTAGCTTTTTGTTTTTAGTTTTTGGTTCAGTTCTAAAATCATCCTTCTTTGCAGGGCTTCAGCCTCTGCCAAATAATTACTATTAGCCCTTAGTTCCTCCACTTGCTTACGCGATTCATCATACTTATCGGTAAGGAGCATATTGTTATAGCGTAAAAAGTTATTCTTTAAGATTAAGCTATCGTTCTTTGATTCTAGCCTTCGAAGTTCCGTTTTGAACTCCCTCAATTTTTCAACGGTAAATTTTAATCTTCCAACAGAATCTAAAAGCTCCTGAACCTTAAACTTGGAATCCTGTAGTTCAATTTGATTCATCTCATTCATTGCCGACAATCGATCTACGTCAGCTTTCATTATAGTAAGATCCTTTACCAAAATGGCTTTCTCCAGTTCCAAAAAGTTTAATTGGGTATTTGACTGGGCATAACTGTAATAAAAGGCGATGAGTATCCCTATAATTACAGCTACCAAAGCGGCAAGTATGATTTTATAATTGAATTTGTTATCTTGACTATCCATTTAAAAAACGGGCCTTTGTAGGTTTATTTAAACTTTTAAAATTTGTTACAAAACAGAATTTCAAATATACTAAATGATGTATCCAACATTCTACTACCCACCTCATGTTTTGGATGTAATGCTCGATTACATAGAGGAGAAGCATTTCTTTGCACCTCTTGCCGACATCAATTGCCACTTACCGAATATACTTTCAACGAAGAAAATGCGGTTGACCGTATTTTTTATGGACGAATTAACATTAAAAAGGCGAATTCCTTCCTTTTTCTTACCGATATTGGAATCGTAAAAAACCTGATTCATTACCTAAAATATAAGAATCAAGAGAGTATAGGGGGGTTTTTGGGCGATTGGCACGGACAAATCTTAAAGGAACAGCATGATTTAACGGATATTGATTTCGTTATTCCCGTACCATTACATCGAAAAAAACTAAACCAACGTGGTTACAACCAAGTATCCCTATTCGCCAAACAGATTGCCCATCATATCCAAGGTACCTACGCTGATACTATTCTTATAAAAACGGCCAATACGAAAACCCAAACCAAAAAAAATAGACTGGGCAGATGGTACGATAACCGCTCGTTGTATGAATTAAATAATGCCCAATTACTTAAAAACAAGAATATATTGTTAGTTGACGACGTAATTACCACTGGTGCCACTATGGAGATTTGTGCCCAGACTTTTAAAGATATAGAAGGAATCACCATTTATATTACCAGTATGGCGGTTGTACCAAAAGCATAGTTATTTTAAAATATGTTGTTACTTTGTCGTTGAGAAATACCAGTATGATCAAAAAATTTCTTGGATTTTTATTTCTTTTTGTCATCGTATTGGTATCCTATCAATGCGCCCAAAGGGGTACCCCCACAGGTGGTCCTAAAGACACAACCCCTCCTGAACTGGTAAGGGCCGAACCGCCGAATATGTCTATCAATTTTAAAGAAAAGAAGATTAGGCTGTATTTTAATGAGCTGGTGAAATTGAAGGATATCCAAAAGCAGCTCATTATTTCTCCTCCATTAAAATACCCTCCTGTACTTACCCCCATTGGAAATGCCAATAAATTCGTAGAGATTACTATAAAGGATACCTTGGCGCCCAATACTACATACACGTTAAACTTTGGGCAAGGAATCGTAGACAATAATGAGGAAAACCCTATCCCATTTTTTTCATATGTCTTTTCAACTGGCGATTATATAGATTCATTGGAATTGGCAGGTGTTGTAAAGGACGCCTTTAAAAAGGATGCAGATCAATTTATAAGTGTTATGCTCTATAAAATTGATAGCAGCTACACCGATTCTACTTTATATAGAAAACCCCCAAACTATATCACCAATACGCTTGATAGCGCAGTAATCTTTAGGCTTAAGAATTTGAAGGAAGGAAAATATGCCCTATTCGCTATAAAGGATGTCGCAGGGAATAATATATTTGATCAAAAGACCGATAAAATTGGCTTTATAAAAGACACCGTACTTCTACCCACCGATTCTATCTATCTTTTAAATCTTTTTAAAGAAGTACCTGATTATGGTGTTGCCGTACCTAGTATGGTGGCAAAAAATAAAATCAGTTTTGGTTATTATGGGGATGGCGCTTCAATCAGCATTGAAACGCTAACCGAACTCCCAGATACCGTAAAAACCACAGTAATAAAGGAAAGAGATAAGGATACATTGAATTTTTGGTTCACCCCCTTTAAAATGGATTCTATTCTGTTCGCCATTACCAACGAAACATTAAAAATTTCTGATACGTTTAATGTAAAAAGCAGAAAAGTTGGGATAGATTCATTGCAAATATCCATGAATCAAAAAGGAACACTTGAATTTGGTCAACCCGTCAATCTTCTTGTGAATACACCTTTAATAGCTTTTGACAGTACCAAAATAAAGCTTACCGATAAAGATTCTTTAGCTGTTTCGTATACCATAGTTTTAGACTCCATTGAAAACCAACTAAACTTTGATTTTGAGGTAGCCCCAAGCCAAAATTATAAACTTGAACTATTGCCAGGGACAATTACTGATTTTTTTGAAAATACAAACGATACCCTAGTTTATAATTTACGTACCAAAGGCGTTGCCGATTACGGTAATCTCACCATCATCCTTAACGGTAATACTATTACATATCCGATCATCGTTCAACTTACGAATGAAAAAGGGGATTTGAAAAGGGAGATTTATGCAACCAAGCCCCAATCCTTTGAATTCAATAACTTAAATCCCGGCAAGTATATGGCCAGGGTTATCTTTGATTCCAATGAAAATGGTCAATGGGATACAGGTAGTTTTTTAAAGAAAAAGCAACCAGAAAAAATATCTTATTTTCCAACTATAATTGAATTACGAGCTAATTGGGAGGAAATAAAGACTTTTAATCTAATAGATTAAATTCATCCCGGTCTTGCAAAAACCGAAGTTTACTTCGTACATTGTCAAGGTAGTTTTTGGTTATTTTAATTTCCAACACCTCCTCTTCTTTTGAAAAGGCAAGTAATTTACCGAGGGGGTCATATGCACTTGAATGCCCCGGGTAGTGATGCCCTTCAGTATCTGTGCCAACCCGGTTCACCCCAATACAGTAGGCCATGTTTTCAATTGCACGGGCCTTTAAAAGGGAATCCCATGCGCCAATTCTTGGGGCTGGCCAATTGGCTACATAAAGTAATAGATCATAGTCCTCCGTATTTCGACTCCATACTGGAAACCGAAGATCATAGCATACAAGTGGGCAAATCCGAAATCCTTTGTAGTCAAGAATTAATTTTTTTGTGCCTGATTTGTATTTTTTATGCTCTCCTGCCAATGTGAACGTATGTCTTTTGTCATACGAAAAATATTCTCCATTAGGTTGAACAAAAAATAGCCTGTTGAAATAAACGTCATTATTTTTATAAGCGACGCTTCCTATAATAGCACTATCTTTTTCTTTTGCTTTAACCTTCATCCAGTCCAACGTCAGCAAGCTTTCTTCCCCCTTAATATTTTCTGGTGACATGGTAAAACCAGTAGTAAACATTTCAGGCAGAACAATGACATCGATATCATTTGCACACTGGTCTATTTTTGAACTGAACATGGTTCTATTCCTTACTGGGTCTTCCCAATGTAAAATAGACTGAATCAATGCTATTTTAAGGCAAATTTCATCTTGGTTCATGAATAACTATTCTAACAAATCAATAAACGCGTTTAACCCTTGGGTCTTGGCATGGTCCAATGCCGTGCTTCCCCTATTATCCTTAATCGTTTTGTTGGCACCGTTGGCCATTAATAGCTTCGCAATTTCCAGTCGATTAAATTGTGCCGCATAAATAAGGCACGTAGCACCCATCGCATTTCTTTCATTTAACTGCGCACCTTTTTCTATTAAAAGTTTGGCGATATCCGTATATCCTTTAAAGCAAACACCCATCAATGCCGTATTCCCAGAAGCGTCCACCGCATCTATTTTGGCTCCGTTGTCCAATAGAAGACTGGCTATCTCCATTTCATCGTAATAAGTAGCAAGAATCAAAGGAGTGGATCCACGTGAATCCTTACTATTTATGAGTACAGGATTTTTTTCCAACATGGCCTTGACCTCCTTAAAACTACCCTCCCTTATTTCTTTGAAAAAGAATTCGTTCATCATTAAAATATTATAATTGAAACATCTGTTGAATCGTAAAGGTAAGCATGATAGTTTATTGCACTATTTTCTTACTATATCATCATTTTTTTCTACGTTCTAATACATATGAACTTTTAAAATAAAAACCAAGCACACTTTCAAACACTATCGATAGACTTCCTCTTCAAGGTCGCACCAATGGCCATTGCAATATTCCATACTAAGTTAAACTTTATTAGTTATTCTAACGAATGGTTACTGAATTTTGCTTCAAATGAAAATGATCTAATTTATTTCTAAACAAATCGGTAAAATACCGGGGTATGAATTTCTTTAAAAAAGGTACTGTACAGCTAAATTTAATATCCGCTAAAAAAGGGTATTTCATCGATCTTAAATCCTATTTATCGGATATTCACAATTATATTTTTTTCAGCTTTTTATTCTTGATACTTTTAATAGTTATTAAATTTCTCCCCCATTTTTTGTTTATAACACCTTTATAATCAATAAGCAAGTTGTGAAAATTTACGTAGTTAAAAGGTTCTTTTCTTTTCTTTTAGTGTTGGGGGGTTTTTTTGTGACAAACCTGCATTCCCAGAGCTTTTCTCTTAATAATCTTAATTTTAATGGACTGGGTTCAATATCGGCGGGGACATCCTTAATGTTTGGCCCCGATGGCCGATTATACGTGTCCGAATATTCAGGTGCAATTAAAATTTTAACCATTCAACGAGATGGAGCGGGTGTCTACAAGCTACTGGATATGGAAACCTTAACTGGGATCAGCGGTATTCAAGATCATAATGACAACGGTACTCTTTTTGCCAATAGTTTAAGGGAAACTACCGGGCTTACTGTAACTGGCACTGCATCCAATCCCATTATTTATGTGGCTTCTAGTGATTTTCGTATTGGTGGCGGAGGTGGAGGTGGAAACGGGGATTTGGGGCTTGATACGAATTCAGGAGTGATTACGCGATTTACGTGGAATGGTGCTTCTTGGAATGTTGTAGATTTGGTTAGGGGTCTTCCGCGATCTGAAGAGAACCATGCGACTAATGGTCTCGAATTTGTAACTGTCAAAGGCATTGATTACCTTATTGTAGCTCAAGGCGGGCATACAAATGCTGGTGCACCTTCGGTAAATTTTGCCTACACAGCAGAATATGCTCTTTCGGCCGCCATCTTGTCTATTAATTTAACCATGTTGGAAGGCATGTCCTTGAAAAATGACAATGGACGATCCTACATTTATGATATTCCCACATTAGATGATCCCACAAGACCAAATGTCAATGGGATTACCGATCCAGATATTTCTGGGTATACAGGAATAGATATCAATGATCCTTTTGGAGGTAATGATGGGTTGAATCAGGCAATTATAGTGCCTGGAGGTCCAGTTCAAATTTTTTCGCCAGGTTACAGGAATGCGTATGATTTAGTAGTTACAAATAGTGGTGCCGTTTACGTTACCGATAATGGTGCCAACGGAGGATGGGGCGGTTTTCCAGAAAATGAGGGAGGTGGGTCTGCCACCAACAATTATCTCTCCAGTGAGCCTGGAAGTACATCTTCTTCCGGGGGAGAACAAATAAATAATGTGGATCATTTGAGTTTAGTAACTACTGATATCCAGAATTATACTTTTGGGAGTTTTTATGGAGGCCATCCTAATCCAACACGAGCTAACCCCAATGGTTCAGGGCTTTATACCAATCCATCCGTGACAGGAACTACCGGTGCTATTTTTAGAACACAACTATTTGATCCCAACGGTTCTAGACCCAATTCTACAACAAATCCAAATTTAGGTTTACCGGCAAACTGGCCCCCTGTTCCCTTGGCGCAGGCAAATGCTGTGGAAGGTGATTGGAGGGGACCTGGAATTGCCAATCCAGACGGTCCTGTAGATGCTATCGTAACAACATGGGGTACCAATACCAATGGAATTGACGAGTATACCGCCTCTAATTTCAATAATGCCATGAAGGGCAATTTGATAGCCGGTGTAAATACCGGAGTGTTGAGGCGGGTGCAATTAAAGGCCGATGGTAGTTTACTATCACTTAATTCATCCTTTGCCTCAGGAATAGGTGGCGATGCGCTAGGGGTTACCTGTAACGGTGATAGCGACATATTTCCAGGGACCATATGGGTAGTTACTTTGAATGGGAAATTAGTGGTTTTGGAGCCCCAAGATTTTGTAAATTGTTTACAGCCAGGTGATGTTGGGTATTCTGCAAGTGCCGATTATGATTTGGATGGTTACAGCAATCAAGATGAGATCCAAAATGGTACGGACCATTGTAATGGAGGTTCACAGCCTAATGATTTTGACAAATCAGCAGGCGGCATGCTGATATCAGACTTAAATGATTTGGATGATGATAATGATGGTATTTCTGATGCCAACGACCCTTTTCAATTGGGGAATCCTTTAGCAGGAGGGAGTGATGCCTTTGTCTTGCCTGTAACCAATGAATTGTTTTCCAGTACTGCCCTTGGAGGGTATATGGGCTTAGGGATGACCGGGATGATGAACAACGGGAACCAGAACAAGAATTGGTTAGATTGGCTAGATAGAAGAGGTGACCCCAATGATCCGAATCCAAATGACATTTTAGGTGGTGCTATTGGGGCAATGACCATGCAAATGACCTCGGGCACGGCCTTAGGCACATCCAATACTCAGGAAAAGGCATTTCAATACGGGGTGCAGGTAAATCAGAATACCGGCGTATTTACTGTAAGTGGTAGTTTAACTAATTTTAACGCCCCCTTGCAGTTATATGGCAATACGGCTGCTCCAAATGGAGAGTTGGGATTTTTTATCGGGGACGGCACACAAGGAAATTATATTAAATTCGTTTTAACAAAGAATGGGTTTACTATACAGCAAGAAATAAACAATGTGCCTCAACAGCCTATCAAAGTTCCTATAAGTATTGCGAACAGACCCAATGCCGGGACCACATTTTATTTTGTAGTAAACCCTGTAAATGGGTCTATTAATTTTGAATATTCATTTGATGCGGGTACCCGAATTGCAATAGCTAGCCTAATCGCACAGGGAACCATTTTAACGGCAATTCAACAAACAAATACTGATCTTGCCGTAGGATTGATCGGCACCTCAAATGCAGTTGGCGTTGAAGTAGAAGGAACATGGGATTTTTTAAATGTTACCCCAGCGAGTCCCACAGAATTTACCTTAAGGCTCAATGCTGGTGGACCACAAATACTACATAACGGAACTATTTTTTTAGCCGACCAACACTTTGAGGGTGGAATGGCATATACCAATAACAACGCTCAAGTTCCTGTTTTGTATAAAACGGAACGAACCGCTTCACCTCCCATTTTCGCATATAATATTCCTGTTCCTAATGATAATTACACTGTAGTTCTTCATTTCGCCGAGATTTATTGGGGAGCAAATGGGGGAGGTTCTGCAGGTGTAGGAAAACGTATTTTTGACGTCAGTATTGAAGGGACCTTGGTTTTAGATAACTACGATATTTATGCGGAGGTAGGGGCACAGGTTGTTGTGACAAAATCTTTTGATGTTTTAGTAAACGACGGGATACTCAATTTAAATTTTTCCGCTTCCTCGAGCGATGGGGGAGTGAATCAACCTAAATTGTCCGCCATAGAGGTGCTACCCGCTACTTCGCAATTTCCGCCATTAAGTATCGCTCCTATTGCAAATAAGTCAAACGCCATTGGTGAAACTATTAATTTTGGTGTTCAGGTAACCGGTGGAGATCCAAATGCCAATTTTAGTTACAGTATTTCGGGACAGCCTCCAGGTATTCAGATAGAACCTACCAACGGATTGATATTTGGTACCATAGCCTTAGGAGCAGATTTGGGAGGATCAAATGGAAACGGATCTTACAATGTTAACCTATTGGTTAATAAACCAGGTTCATCACCCGTTAATCAAACCTTCAACTGGACTATTACTGGATCTACATTTTCTTGGATAGATAAAAATGAAAATGAAAGTTATACTGCGCGTCACGAGTGTTCCTTTGTGCAAGCTGGAGATAAGTTTTATCTAATGGGTGGGCGTGAGAATGCCAAAACGTTGGATATTTATGACTACAAGAATAATAGTTGGTCATCCCTAAGCAATTCCGCTCCATTTGAATTTAATCACTTTCAGGCTACAGAATACCAGGGGTTAATATGGGTTATTGGGGCCTTTGCTTCCAATGCTTTCCCTAACGAGACTTCTGCAGATTTTATATGGGCTTTCGACCCTGCCACACAAAAATGGATTCAAGGACCAGAAATTCCATCTGCTAGGAAACGTGGATCGGCAGGTTTGGTTATTTACAATGATAAGTTTTATATTGTTGGAGGCAATAACCTAGGTCATAGTGGGGGGTACGTAAATTGGTTCGATGAATATGATCCAGCTACAGGTACTTGGACTATATTGCCCAACGCACCAAACGCTAGGGACCACTTCGCCGCTGCTGTCATAGGTAACAAGTTATATGCGGCCGGTGGCCGTTTATCGGGTAGCACTGGGGGTGTTTGGAAACCTTTGATTCCTCAAGTAGATGTTTTCGATTTTGCGAACCATCAGTGGAGCACACTGCCCTCAAATTTAAATATTCCCACGCCAAGAGCAGGAGCGGCAGTTGCAAATTTTAATGGAAAATTAGTAGTTATTGGTGGGGAAGTTCGAGATGAACTAGTTCATGGGGTAAACACGGATGATGCACTTAAGATTACGGAAGAATACGATCCTGCTGCCAATAGTTGGAAAAGATTGGACGATTTAAATTTTGAACGTCACGGAACCCAAGCCATTGTCTCTGGAGGAGGTATTTTTATTACTGGAGGTTCTCCAAGCCGTGGCGGTGGCAATCAGAAAAACATGGAAGTTCTTGGATTAGATAATCCTTCCGGAACGGCAAGTATCGCTAGCAATTTATCTACTCCTTCAAATGTTCAAATTAATACGAATTCAACGAAAACTATTAACCTAGAAGTTAATGGTGGAAATGTTGGTGTTATTATTAAATCAATACAAATTTCAGGTGCTAATGCGTCCAATTTTTCCATTGTTTCTGGGAATTTAACGAATGCGCTACTAAAATCCAATGGTAATCACACCCTAGTTGTTGGCTATAACGGTAGTAATACAGGAGCTACTGCTCAATTGACGGTTGCTTATGGTGTTAATTCACAGGTTGTTATTCAATTGGAGGGAGGAACTGGGGGAAGCCAAAGTGGAGTAATTAACTTTTCGATGGTCGATGCAGGCATAGATGCAGATGTTTTCAGTATATCCAATAACCAGCAAATAGACAAGAATATCACTCAAGGCAAGACCTTTAGTATCAGGGCAAATACAAACCCTTCAACTGTGGGGAGTGTGCGTCTCACGCTGTCAGGTCCGGTGAACAATGCCCGTACGGAGAATGTGGCA
>JBBSKR010000005.1:0-43867 GCA_038256135.1 Flavobacteriales bacterium
GAAAAGTTTATTGATCAACTCATTCAATATGGCGAGACCAGAACCCATATAGTGCTTTCCCAAGTAATTTCGAATGCACCTATGTATAAAATAAAATAGATTTGATTCGAGAATTTGGTTATTTTTAAATAGTTTAAGCTTCAATACAGGGAAGTGCTGTGTTAAATTTTAATTTGGCTAGATTTTTGATGTGAAACAAATGATGAAAAAAATACTATTTCTTGCCTTACTATCCATCTCCGGTTCACTATTTTCTCAAGAGCTTCGTCTCTTAAAGGGCGCTATCACCGAAGGTTTAGTCGTAAATGATTCTATAGAGGAGACCTATTCCATGTACCTGCCTACAACTTTTGAGCTTTCTCGGGCTTGGCCGGTTATCTTCGTTTTTGATATGAAGGGAAAAGGTAAAGCGACTATTTCTATGCTAACGAACGCTGCTGAGGACGAAGGCTATATTTTAGCAAGTTCAAATAATTTAAATGATTCCTTATCCATCGCCCAAAATGTTCTTATAGCCAATAGAATGTTCAATGCGGTCATCAATACCGTTCCCGTCGCAAAAAATCGGAGTTATACCGCCGGATTTGGAACCGGGGCTAGGTTTGCTTCCATTCTGCCCACCTTCATTAAAAATATTGAAGGGGTTATTTCTATAGGAGCATCGGTTGGTAATGTTGAAATACTGGATTCAAATCAAACTTTTCAGTTTATAGGAATTGTAAATAGAACAGATTATAATTTTAGGGAAATGCTTGAAGTTCGCAAGGTGTTGGACAAATTAAAATTTCCCAATCAGTTGTTGGTTTTTGATGGAGAGCAAGAATTGCCCGACGTAAGTACAATCACCATGGCAATGAGGATGTTGACCTTAAATGCAATGGCCAAGGGTCATAGTGCTCTTAACGATAGTCTAATCAGCGCTACTTACGATCAATTTTTGGCAAAGGCCAATTCTTTTGTTTCCACTGAAAGGCCTATTCTAGCAGAGTATTCGTTATCGGATATGGCGCGAGTGTTCAATCCATTATTGGATTTGGATTCATTAAAGACTACACAAAAATTTTTAAGTCGCAGTTCTTTGTACAAACAGGCGAACAGAAGTCAAAACAGTTACTTTTTAAAAGAGTCCTTTACGAAAGAGGATTACAGTTACTATTTGGAAGAGGATATCCTTACCTATAATTATGCGAATTTGGGTTGGTGGAAATATCAGATGGAAGAGCTTAGTAAATTGGAAAAGAGTGCTGTTCTTTATGAAAGACAAATGGCAAGTCGTTTAAGAGGATATATTAATGCGCTTATAGCGGATAATATCGATTTTATTGCAGCCGGTCAGGTGGTTGATTTAGAAGCTTTGAATTTGTTATACATGATTAAAACCATTACTGCTCCCGCTGACTATATTTATTATTTGAAAATTATTTCAAATAGTGCCAACATGGAGGATTTTGGTACAGCTTTATTTTATTTGGAAGAGTTGTTGGAAAAAGGATACACTAACAAAAAGGAACTTTATACATTGGAACATACGGCTTTGTTGAGAATCACCCCAGAGTTTAATGAACTCGTGGAGAAATATTTAAAGAATGCGCGCTACGATATCATTGAACAATAAAGTGAGGCACCTTTTGCAAGTCCCAATCGATCACCAATCCTTTCCCAAGGGATTTAGCTATTTCCTTTCCGTAAAGTAGCTCACACAAATATAGGGCCGCTTCAAAACTTTTGGCTCCCCCTGCAGAGGTGATGTATTTTCCGTCGTGAACAAATAAAACGCTATCCTTAACCTTTAATTTTGGAAACATCTTTCGATAGGCTTCAATATCACTGGGAAAAGTCGTAGATACTACGGAATCCAGTACTCCAGCTTTTGCCAAGGGAAAGGCACCATCACAATGACTGGTCATATACAGGGCAGTTTTGTCGGTCTTTTTAATAAAATTCAAAAGTGTCGTGTCCTGTAAATCGCTATCCATATGATGTTCAGCACTGGGAACGACCAAAATATCAATGGCAGGTAACCCATCTTGGGTATAATCAAAATCAGGTAGCAAACGAACTCCTTCAAAGGTGGTAATCGGTTCTAGGGTATTTGCTATACTAAAAGTATTCATAGCCTTTATATTCTTCCGAAATTTTGTATGTTGGAAAATATCGAAAGGCGCCGTAAACTCGGTATTATAAGTGCCGTTCATAATGAGAAATGCTACATTATAATTGGCGGAATCTAAAATTGGCCTGGTTTTTTCCTTGAGAATGGTCGTTTCTGGTGGTCTAGTATTTTGTTGACAACTAGAAACCATTAGAGCTATAAATAATATGGGAAAGGTGAATTTCATAAACCTGGTATTGGTTTGCAATGTACAACTATAGCTAAAAAGGCAACAATGAATAAATCGTATTTTTGGTATTCAAAATTGAAGCTATGAGGTTATTCGCATTTATATTCGTCGTAGGTATATTATTTTCATGTAAACAGGAAAAAAAGTATCATGATGTTGAGCAGGTCGATACAACAGCGATTTCTTCCGATAAGATAGCTGAAATACTAAACT
Source organism: Flavobacteriales bacterium (assembly GCA_038256135.1). GTDB lineage: Bacteria > Bacteroidota > Bacteroidia > Flavobacteriales > Flavobacteriaceae > Maribacter. The sequence continues at coordinate 2,556 of JBBSKR010000005.1, forward strand.
TTCAGCAAGACCTAAATGCCGAATTCAAAGACCCTGAAACTTCGCCGTTACCGGATAGATTTCGTATCGATTTCGAATCCTTGGACTTTTTTATACCAGATACCAATTTTGTTATTACGGCTGAATTTATAAGAACACCGGAAGCATTGCCATTTTCCATGCCTACTTCTACCGAACGTGAATCAACAGAAGTGCTCTTTGGTATCGCCAAGTTTACCTTAAACGGAGATAGGCATCAACTGGAAATTTACCAAACCCCAGAACTTATAACCCAGGAAAAATACAAGGATTATCTTTTCCTGCCTTTTACGGATGCTACCAACGGTAAGGATACCTATGGTGGAGGTCGCTATTTAGATCTTAGAATTCCTGAAGGGAACCGTATTGTGTTGGATTTTAACAAAGCCTATAATCCCTACTGTGCCTATAATAAAAAGTATTCGTGTCCTTTAGTGCCTTCCGTTAATAATTTAAGCACTGAAGTCAAAGCAGGGGTGAAGGCTTTTGACCATTAAATAGCGTAAGGTAAAAACCCGACAACAAGGGCCGGGTTTTAAGATTAAACTATAAAATCAAATATTTAATCCATAGTTTAGAAAGAGTAGATAGCGGCAAGTACAAATGAGGAAAGGCTTTTCTGTGCCATCAAATCGCTATCCAGGAAATTCCCAGATTCGTCAGAAGCAGTATCTAAACGAAGTTCTGGTTTGATCGTTAAATTTTCTATCACATAACTCCCCGTTAAGGTAACAGCAAATACGCTAGCATCACCCCCAGCGTCGAAAGCTCCAATCGCTCCAAAGAAATCCGTTTCAGAGAAATATTCGCCCCTTAGGCCAATTGTAAAATCTTCGGAAGCCGCCAATTGAGGATAAAGTGCAACCCCGGCAAAACTACCGGCACCATCACCGTCGAAATACGCCGCGTTCAGTCCTAAAAAGAAATCATCCGATAAATCAAATCCCCCAGTATAATCAATTTCGTAAGTACCTTCACTTGTTATGAAATTTAGATATTGGCCACTGTAGCCTAACTGGGCGCCATAGGCGTATTTACCATTTAAGTTCAATTCGGTAATATCTGTTGGATTCATAACGGCTAGCATTAAGCTCCAATCGTCAGTCAAGGCAAAATCCGCTTTAATTCCCGTATGTGAAAAAGGTCCGTAAGAGAATAAATAGGAGGTACTATAGTTGAAGTTTGCGGCTGGAGAAATTACCTCGTACCCTAAAAAGGTATTGAAGTTTCCCATGGTCAAGGTAACGGCATCATTTACATTCCAATACGCATACAATTGATTGATTATATTACCTGTGGCAGAATAGAGCGGGGAAGCAAAAACGGCATCCGTTCCTCTAGGTCCAAAAACCAGATCGGCCACAAAACCAACTTTTTCACCTTCGTAACCGGCAATAACATTGGCCATACCCAAGGCGAAACCTGGAAGATTGGCAAAAGAAGAACCCGGTGCTGCGTTCGGTACCCCGCCTGGGGCAGAATTATCCCCGTTAATATTTGTCCTGTAGTACGCATCTATAGAGCCACTAAGGCTAAATTTCGGGGTAGCGTCTTCCTCTTCCTGAGCAATCATCGCTGTTGCTGCAAATACTAATAGGCTTGAAGTAAGAATTTTTTTTACGTATTTTGTAGTAAGAATTGTTTTCATAAGTTTTGTTTTGAAATCCGTCGAGGATTAATTAGAGAAATGAAATTTTTTTGAAAATGGTTATGTAACGGAGCGTTCTGCAAAACGCTCCGTCTTTTTTTAAAACTATTAATGTTCACTCATTCCAAAATCGGGGTAAGCATCCATACCGTGTTCATGAATATCCAAGCCTTCTATTTCCTCCTCCTTGGAAACCCGTAAGCCTAAGGTCGCTTTAAGTACACTTAAAATTATACCTGAGGTGATGACACAGAATCCTCCTACGATCAACACGCCATAGAGTTGTGTCAACAATTGGGCTCCACTGGCCATGCTTCCAAAAATACCTACTGCCAAGGTGCCCCATATACCACAAATTAAGTGCACAGCTACGGCACCTACGGGATCGTCCAATTTTAGTTTGTCCACTAATGCAACACCTCCAACGATAATAATACCGGCCAAAAATCCGATAATTACTGCTTCATTCGGAGACATCAAATCTGCACCGGCAGTAATACCGACCAGCCCGCCGAGAATACCGTTTAGGAACATGGTTAAATCCAAATTTTTATAGAGCAGGGTAGATGAGATCATAGCCCCAAAGCCTCCCGCTGCAGCGGCCAAACTTGTAGTGACCAAAACCAATGAAGTCAGTTCTGGATCTGCCGAGAGTACAGAACCACCATTGAAGCCAAACCAGCCTAACCAAAGTATCAAAACACCGGCGGTTGCCATGGGAATGCTATGCCCTGGTATCGCATTTGGCTTGCCATCCTTACCGAATTTTCCAATTCTAGCTCCTAAGATGGCTATGGCGACCAAAGCTGCCCATCCACCAACGGAGTGCACCAATGTAGAACCGGCAAAATCATAGAATCCCCAAGAATCCAAGAAACCGCCGCCCCATTTCCAAGCACCGACTATAGGATAAACAAGACCTACATAGATAACGGTGAAAATCATGAAGGAACCAATTTTAATACGCTCGGCGACAGCCCCGGATACTATGGTGGCTGCAGTAGCGGCAAACATACCTTGAAAAAGAAAATCGGTCCACCAGGTATACCCACCATCTGCATATTCGGGTGTCATACCGCCTTCAGGAGCGGCAATTCCAAATCCTGCAAATTTCAAAAGTCCCATATCCCCGTCTTCGAAGCCAGGGTACATGAGGTTAAAACCAAAGGCATAGTAAAGGAGTAAGCCTCCGGTAATGATAAATATATTTTTGAATAGAATGTTGATTGTATTTTTTTGTCTGGTCAAGCCAATCTCTAAAAAGGCAAAACCGGTATGCATGAAAAATACCAATGCGGTAGCTAACATCATCCATACGTTATTTGCTGTAAATAATCCTGCGTCCATTTGTTTTAAGTTTTAGTTAGTGTTTTCGTTTTTAGTTGATACCGGCCAATCCACTTTCCTTGGTTCTTATGCGATAGGCTTCCGATATTTCGGATACGAATATTTTACCATCGCCTACATTACCGGAGTAAGCGGATTCAAGAATGGAGTTAACGGTTTTCTCTAGAAAGTCATCCGATACTACAATGGATATAAATCTCCGTTGAATGTCTGTTGTGCTATAGGATATACCACGATAAACATGACCCTGTTTTTCATTTCCAACTCCTGTTACGTCCCAGTAACTAAAGAAGTTGACCTCAATTTGATGCAATGCCTCCTTGACCTCGTCAAACTTGGATTTTCTGATAATTGCCTCGATTTTTTTCATGTGATTAATTTATTGATGTTGCCAAATGTATGTTAAAATAAATAACACCCTATGAATTATAGGGGGTTAAATACTATTTTTTATGAGTATCACAATTTATACCCTATAAAATTTGGGGTATCTATATTTAAGTAATATTATTTTGAGAAAATGAATACTATCGGGAAGGCTTTTGTTCTAAATACTGATTATATCGTAAGAAAAATCATTATTTACTTGCGAATTGTTGAAAAAAACAGGAAATACCTATAAAATAACTAAATAATAAAAAAGTAACGAGTGAATGTTAAATCTATAACATTTTGCAAATCCAGAGGCCAATAGAGATGGCTAAGATGCCAATTCCAACACTCAGCCCCATATAGAGGGAAGTGTGCAATATTGAATTTTCTTTAAGTAGAATATTACTTTCCAGGGCAAATGTAGAAAAGGTGGTAAAGCCACCACAGAAACCGGTGGCCAATAAAAGGGTTTGATTTTGGGTGATGTAGTTATATTTTAAAGTAAGGCCTATAAGTATACCTATTAATAGACACCCTATCATGTTGACCAAAAATGTACCTAGGTAGAAATTTGAATAATAGGTATTTAAATTTTTTGAAATCCAGTATCTCAAAATACTGCCAAAGCCTCCACCTAAAAAAACAAGTAAAAATTGTTTCATACCTTATAAAGGTAAAAAACTAAACTGCTTTTTTGTAGTTCGATGTAAGTAAATCTAAAGGATAGATTACCGAAGTAGGTTGCTTGGATAATTTTTGTGATGTTGTTTTTGATTTTTGAGAAACACTAAATAAGCTTACTGCGACCATCGCAATGTTAATACCTACTAAAACTAAAAAAATCGTAAGAAATGTCATCATAATTAATTGCCCCTTATAGATGAATAACGCAAAATTACGTTGTTTGGTATATTATACGAGCAAAAACCTCATTTTGTTGTCTAAATCTTAATTTTTGTGGTGTAAGTAAAATATTAACTATTCTTTAAGGAAAAACTTAATGCAGACGAGCATTATTAAGAATAATATAAAGAATATTCCCACCCACTTCACACCTTTGTAGTTCTTCTGGTGCAGCTTAAAGTCTTTTTTATAGGAGAAGATGATAATAATGGCAAAAGCGACCGTAAATACGATTGCAAATATGATTTGTCCTGTGCTGAACATATTTCCTATTTTTACGCAAAGCTAACGGAAAATGGTAAATTAAAGATGAAAAATAAAATCAATGCGGTCAGAGAATTCCATAACTCATTTGGCCTAGGGGTATCGGAAATTATGGTGGCCGATTTGGGTGAGGCAAAGAACAAATTACGTTTTAACCTCATGGACGAAGAGAACAGGGAATATTTAGATGCTGCACAGAATAATGATTTGGTTGAAGTGGCCGATGCTCTTGGCGATATGCTCTATATATTATGTGGTACCATTTTGGAACATGGTATGCAATATAAAATTGAGGAAGTATTCAATGAGATACAGCGTAGTAATATGAGTAAATTGGGTGCAAATGGTAAACCAATTTATAGGGAAGATGGGAAGGTACTCAAAGGGCCCAATTATTTTAAACCGAATATTCAGGCTATTCTTAAAAACTAAAAAAGGGGTCAACGACCCCTTTTTTTACTCTGTAACTTTAAATCGCCAGCCGAACTTGTCCTCCGATTTATTGTATTGTATATCTGTAATTATCTTTTTTAATTTTTTACCGAAACTATGTTCCAGTTCGGGCAACTCGTAATCCGTACCCCGATAACCAAAACCGGAGATTGGTGATATTACGGCGGCCGTTCCTGCTCCGAACATTTCCATTAGGGTACCGTCCTTTGCCGCTTCGACAACTTCCTTAACCGTTATCTTTCGAACTTCCGTTTGAATACCTTGGTCCTTTGCTATATCTAAAATACTTTTTCGCGTAATACCATCAAGAATACGGTCACTGGTAGGGCCCGTAAGTAAGGTATCATTTATTCGGATAAAAATATTCATCGCACCCGCCTCTTCAATATACTCGTGATTGGTGTCGTCTGTCCATATTACCTGATTGTACCCTTTATCTATGGCCAATTGGGTAGGATAGAATTGACCGGCATAATTACCGCCTGCCTTGGCAAAACCAACACCCCCATTCGCCGATCGAGAATATTTTTCTTCAATTAGTACTTTTACTTTACCCGAGAAGTAAGCTCCAGAAGGCGCACATGCTATTATGAATTTATATTCATCTGCCGGTGAGGCATGAAATCCTTTGCCAGTTGCAAACATAAATGGTCTTATGTACAATGAGCTTCCCTCTTTGGTCGGTATAAAATCCTTGTCCAGATTGAGAAGGGTGGTAAGGCCGTCCATAAAGTATTCTTGAGGTAGTTGAGGAATACACATCCTTTCCGCAGAAATATTAAGTCGTTTGTGATTCTCGAGGGGTCTGAACAAAAATACTTCCCCGTTATCATCCTTATAAGCCTTCATGCCTTCAAATATGGATTGGCCATAATGAAAAATCTTTGAGGAAGGATCAAGTGTTATCGCTTGATAAGGAACAATTTTTGGTGCTTCCCAAGAACCTTTTTTATAAGTACAGACCAACATGTGGTCCGTGAAGACCGACCCAAATGCTAAATTATCAAAATCAACTTGGTCTAGTTTAGAAGTTTTTACCCTTTCTATAGTAATATTATTAGTTTCAATGCTCATAAAATACGTAACTTTAGTGCAATAAAATTAAACAAATATCCCTACAGCTACTTCTTTTTTAGATTAAAATTGACCAGTTTTGTAGGTAAATCATCATTTTTGAGATTTATGAAAGGATTTAACATTTTACTTGTCTTATTATTTGGATTTATTTCATGCCAAGGGCAAGAACGATCCGAAAAAGCACTTTCATCGAATAAAAGTATGGGAACCTATTATGGTGCAGAATTTACTGTCAATGAACTTCAGCATCAGCAGGATGTTTGGCAGAACTATAACACGATGACCGTTTCGGATACTTTGTCCTTGCAATTTAAAACCAAAGTAAAAGAGGTGTGTAAAGTAAAAGGTTGCTGGATGGTAGTTGAATTACCGGAAGGAGAGCAGGCTATGGTCCGATTTAAGGATTATGGATTTTTCGTGCCTTTCGATATCCCAGAGCAGGAAGTTATATTAAATGGATTGGCATTTGTTGAAGAAATGAGTGTGGTCGATCAAAAACACTATGCTACAGATGGCGGAAAGTCTGCCGATGACATCGCTAAAATCACTGCTCCAAAAAGAATGTATAGTTTCGAGGCTTCTGGGGTACTAGTTCCCAATTAATTTGAAACGGGAAATAATAACCACAGCAGATGGTTCGAAGACCATACAGATTAAGGAATGGGAAGAACAATATCATTCTAAGCACGGTGCAATACAAGAGGCATACCATGTTTTTATCCATGCTGGGCTTCACCTTTTTGAAAATAGGGATTTAAATATTCTTGAAATCGGTTTCGGTACTGGTCTTAACGCTTTAATAACCCTGATTGAATCTGATAAGCGAAATCTAGCTGTTTTTTATACGGGTATAGAGGCATACCCAGTTTCAGCGGCAGAACTGAACCATCTGAATTATCTCGAAGAATTAAATTCAATTTCCCGTAAAAATCATTTTGATTTAATGCATACATCTTCATGGGATGAGGAGGTTATGATCAGTTCCACATTCAAACTTAGAAAGGAAAAAAAGCATTTCAAGAATATCGTTGCCGTTGATAATTTTGATCTTGTCTATTTTGATGCTTTCGGTGCTCGGGTACAGCCAGAACTGTGGACGGTCGACATATTTAAAATTATGTTCAAGGCTATGAAACCGCAGGCCTATTTGGTAACCTATGCAGCGAAAGGAAGCGTAAGGCGTGCCATGCAAGAGGTCGGGTTTTTAGTAGAACGTTTGCCTGGTCCACCAGGTAAGCGCGAAATGCTACGTGCAAGAAAACCCTGAAAATAATTTTTACTATTTGTATTGTATTTCCTTAAGTATGATTGCCCGATTCTCTGTCGTACAATGTTAAATCGAAATTAAATAGCATACCAAGCACCTTCAAAAGCGATATCTTTAAAGTATGAAAGTATTGATAACAGGTGCTACAGGTTTGGTGGGAAGCGAATTGGTTTCTCAATGCCATGAAAAAGGTTATGCAGTTAATTATCTCACCACAAGTAAGGACAAAATAGTTTCGGAGTCAAATTATCAAGGTTATTTCTGGAATCCAGATAATCTCGAAATCGATGTAGAATGCCTGAACAATGTTTCTGTAATTATAAATTTGGCAGGTGCCAGTATTTCAGAACGTTGGACGGAAGACTACAAGAAAATTATTTTGAACAGCAGGATCAATTCTTTGGAGTTACTGAAGAGTACATTACAAAAATTCAAGCACGCTGTTAGCTCGATTATTTCAGCTTCCGCCATAGGGGTATATCCAGACTCACTTACCAATTATTATATAGAAGATAATAGTACTATTGATGATAGCTTTTTAGGGGAAGTAGTGGAAAAATGGGAAAATAAAGTGGATGAATTTGAAGCCTTGGGTCTTAAGGTTGCGAAGGTCCGTATCGGTTTGGTAATGTCCAAGGACGGAGGTGCCTTACCAGAAATGGCCAAGCCTGTCAAATATTACGTTGGTGCAGCTTTTGGTAGTGGTGAACAATGGCAATCTTGGATTCATATCTCCGATTTGGCCGGTATATTTCTGCACATTGCAAGTTTTGAACTTGAAGGTATATTTAACGGGGTCGCTCCCAATCCTATTACCAATAACAAATTGATCAAGGAAATTGCCAAAACCCTAAGTAAACCACTTTTATTGCCGAATATCCCAAAATTTGTAATGCATACAATTCTCGGCGATATGGCTTACATTTTGTTTGCCAGTCAGCGAGTCAGTAGTAAAAAAATAGAAGAGGAAGGGTACATTTTTCAATATTCGAATATTTGTCAGGCCCTTGCAGCTATTTATGATAAAGAAGAGCAATGCGCTGATTCGAAAACGGGCATGACTAAGGAATTTGCCTCTTAACCAGCATAAAATTAAAATGATAAATTGAAAATCCGCTTTTGGCGGATTTTTTTTTAAACTTTTGTGACATTTTGACATTTTTAAAGAATTGGCAGTACTTTTGCCACCTTTTACTAAGCGTTAAAATTACAAAAAGTTATGAGTGATAAAGAAAACATGTTGGATGACGAGTTTATGGATGATGAGCTCTTAGAGGCAGAAGCACAGGATGAAAAGCATGAGAACATTGATTCCGAAGAATTATCGGAAGAACAAGTTTTAAGGGAAGAGTTGGCCAAGGAAAAGGATAAATTTTTACGACTCTTTGCAGAATTTGAAAACTATAAACGACGTACGTCCAAAGAACGCATAGAGCTGTTCAAAACTGCAGGGCAAGAGGTAATTGTCTCACTCCTACCTGTATTGGACGATTTTGAAAGGGCTATAAAGGAACTGGCAAAATCAGACGATACTGAAATTTTTAAAGGTATAGAGTTGATTCATGTGAAGTTAAGGGAGACCTTAAAATCTAAAGGCTTACAAGTGTTGGACGTGAGTATCGGTGATGTTTTTGATGCAGAAATTCATGAGGCTATTACACAAATTCCTTCGCCTGATAAAAAAATGAAGGGTAAGATTATAGACGTAGTGGAGAAAGGGTTTACCCTTGGAGATAGAATTATAAGGCATCCAAAAGTTGTAGTAGGAAATTAAAAAATTGGCATGAAGGAAGATTATTATGAGATTCTAGGCATCAGTAAAAATTCATCTGCTGCAGAAGTAAAAAAGGCTTACCGTAAAAAGGCATTGCAATACCACCCAGATAAGAACCCAGGGGATAGTAAGGCGGAAGAGATGTTCAAAAAATCCGCGGAAGCCTATGAAGTCCTTAGTAATCCGGATAAAAAGGCACGTTATGACCAATTTGGGCATGCTGCATTTGAAGGTGGCGGATTTGGTGGTGGTGGAATGAATATGGATGATATCTTCAGCCAGTTCGGCGATATCTTTGGAAGTGCCTTTGGTGGCGGAGGTTTCAGTGGATATGGAGGCTTTGGTGGCGGTGGTCAACGAAGGGTCAAAGGTAGTAATCTACGCATCCGGGTAAAGTTGACCTTGGAAGAGGTGGCCAATGGCGTTGAGAAAAAAGTAAAGGTAAGAAGAAAGGTTCAGGCCGAAGGTGTTACCTATAAAACCTGTACCACCTGCAATGGAAGAGGGCAGGTGACAAAAATACAGAACACCATTTTAGGAAGAATGCAAACTGCGGCAGCCTGTAGTACTTGTGGTGGTAGCGGACAGATTTTAGATGGCAAACCTGGAGATGCCGATGCGCAAGGTTTAAAGGTATCCGAAGAAACGGTTTCCATTAACATACCTGCAGGTGTTGAAGAAGGAATGCAGTTAAAAGTGCCGAATAAAGGTAACGATGCCCCAGGAAATGGGGTGCCCGGTGATTTATTGGTGGCTATTGAAACCCAAGAACATGATACCTTAAAGCGTGAAGGTGATAATTTACATTATGATCTTTATATAAGTATTTCTGAAGCTGTATTGGGCACTTCAAAGGAAATTGACGCAGTGGGAGGCAAGGTGCGTATAAAATTGGAGACTGGTATTCAATCCGGTAAAATATTAAGACTTAGGGGGAAAGGGATTACAAGTCTCAATGGTTATGGCGCAGGTGATCTTTTGGTGCATGTAAATGTGTGGACCCCTAAAGAATTGAACAAAGAACAAAGGGAGTTTTTTGAACGGATGCAGGGCAACGAAAACTTTGAGCCCAAACCGGAGAAATCTGATAAGTCATTTTTCGAAAAAGTTAAAGATATGTTCTCTTAACTGTAAAATCTTTTGTTTTTAAATAAAAAACGTATATTTGAATTAATATTGGGCAACCAATATTAATTTTCTTTTTCATAGCAATTTTTTTCCCATCCTCAATTTAATTGAGGGTGGGTTTTGCTTTTAAAGGAATATGGATTGCTAACTGACTCTAGATTGTGGTGCTATATAATCGACACATAAAGAATGTACCTAATCAAAACAATTCAATATCTTTGGATAAATTGAGTACATGAACAACATTTTGGTAACTAATGAGGTCACCAAACAATTTGGGAACCATATTGCTTTAAAGAATGTTTCTCTAGAAATTCCCAAAAACAGCATTTATGGATTATTAGGGCCCAATGGTGCAGGTAAGACAACACTTATCCGTATCATCAATCAAATTACCTATCCAGATAAGGGGTCCGTTTACTTTGACGGAGTTCCATTAAAACCGAGGCATATTTCACAAATTGGATATCTGCCAGAAGAACGCGGACTTTATAAAAGCATGAAAGTAGGTGAGCAGGCATTATACCTGGCACAATTGAAAGGACTCTCAAAGGCCGATGCAAAACAAAAGTTAAAGTACTGGTTTGAGAAATTGGAAATAGGTGATTGGTGGAACAAAAAGGTACAGGAGCTCTCAAAGGGAATGGCACAAAAGATACAGTTTGTGGTCACTGTTCTTCATGAGCCTAAGTTGTTGATATTTGATGAACCTTTTAGTGGTTTCGATCCCATAAATGCAAATCTTATAAAAGAACAAATATTGAATTTAAAGAATAACGGCACTTCTATCATTTTCTCAACACATAGAATGGAATCGGTAGAGGAGCTTTGTGAGTATATTGCGCTGATTCATCAATCCGAAAAAATATTGGACGGTAAATTATCGGAAATAAAAAAAGCCTATAAGAACAACATATTTAAAATTGGACTTGAAACAGCTGATCCCGATCTTCTGTTAAATGAAATGAAGGATAACTTTCAAGTGTTGACCCAGGTTTATGATCCAATCGGAAAGCAATTGGACATTAAGGTACAACTCCCTTCCAATACATCTAGGGAAGTTTTGGAATTTTTAAGTAGCAAGGCCAATATTAACGGTTTTGTGGAGACCATACCTTCCGCCAATGATATTTTTATTAAAACCGTTCAAGATAAGGGTATAGTACATGAATAAATTACCATTAATTATAAAAAGGGAGTATTTGGCAAAAGTGAGAAACAAATCTTTTGTGATCATGACTTTTTTGAGTCCACTATTAATGGTAGGAATGATATTGCTTATTGCCTACTTAACTCAACTTAACGGTGACGAAAAAAGGGTCATTGGCATATTAAACGAAAGTGATTTTTTTTCCAATGAGTTTGTGACCTCTGACGCGACTTCCTATGTAAATTTTAGGGACCTTACTTTGGTTCAGGCCAAAGACTCTACCTTGAACATGGGTTATTATGGGCTCATGTATCTGCCAAATGAGGCAAATTTAGAACAGGTTGCCCAGCGTGCTTTTTTTTATAGTAAAGAGGCTCCCAGCGCAACCACGTTAGATAAATTGGAAAATATCATTACCAGTAGACTAAGACAGGAGCGCTTGAGGGAAATGGGACTGTCCTCAAAGGAATACGCTGAAATGGACCGTGCTTACGATATCAATATCGCCACTTTTGACGGACTTCAAAATATTAAAGGAATAAACGAAATTAAGGCAGTTATTGGGGGAGCATTCGGGTATTTGATCATGATGTTCATTATCATTTACGGTGGTTTCGTAATGCGAAGTGTTATCGAGGAGAAAACAAGCAGGATCATAGAGGTGATTATCTCTTCGGTTAAACCGTTTCACTTGATGATGGGCAAGATTATAGGTACTTCGCTGGCAGGGATTACCCAATTTACCATTTGGATTATTTCTGGAGCGATACTACTGTTTATTGGATTGGCTATTTTTGGTATTGATCCGTCAACGCTTACCGAGGGTGGAATGACGCCGGGCATGGTAAATAATGATAGTGTAAATGTGGATGCCATTACCCAGGATATTCAATTATATGCACAAGAGATTTTTGAGATTCCCATTTTCGCCATGTTGATTTTCTTTATCATTTATTTTGTTTTAGGCTACTTGATCTATAGCTCCATTTATGCGGCGATAGGGGCGGCTGTCGATAATGAAACCGATACCCAGCAATTCATATTTCCGGTAATTATCCCGCTAATGTTGGCTATTTATGTTGGATTTTTTTCTGTTTTTAGCAACCCGAATGGTCCCATTGCAGTGGCATTTTCACTTTTTCCATTGACATCCCCTATTGTGATGTTGATGCGTTTGCCATGGGGTATTGGGGGTGGCGGCGTACCCGTTTGGCAATTGATAACTTCTATTTTGATTTTAATAGCTACTTTTATTGGTATAGTTTGGGTGGCTGCAAAAATATACCGTGTAGGCATACTTATGTACGGTAAAAAACCCAGTTATAAAGAATTGTTCAAATGGCTTAAATATTCATCATGATTCAAGAGAATACCGAAAGGATTAAGGAAATCATTGAAGATGATATCTGGGGTACTATTAAGAAATTTCTGGAGCTCGGGTTTGAATTTGGGGATGGAGAGAGGTCGATTCATATTACTGTCGGTTTACTGTTGCTCATTACCATAGCATTTTTACTAACCAGCACCATTCTTCAAGGAATAAGAAGGTTTTTTACAAGAAAAATGGAATCTGAAGATAAACTGAAGTTCATCAGTATCTTCAAGTTTATCAAGTATTTGGTCTATGTGGTGGTGATACTTTTTACCATGAGTGCGGCCGGTATTAATATTACCATTCTACTTACAGCTTCGGCAGCTTTGTTTGTCGGACTTGGTCTAGCCTTACAGGAAATATTTCAGGATATTTTAGGGGGTATATTTATCATTGTGGATAAATCTTTACGGGTCGGAGATATCGTTGAGGTCGATAGTAAAGTAGGTAAAATATTTGAGATCAAATTACGTACAACCAGGGCAATTACTAGGGATGATAAGGTAATAATTATCCCCAATCACAAATTCATTAGTGATATCGTTTACAATTATACCCAAAACCATAAAACCACAAGGGAGACCATTAATGTAGGTGTGGCCTACGGTAGTGATGTTCAATTGGTTACCCAGATTTTACAAAATGCGGTCAAAAATCAACGAAGTATTTTAAAAAGTCCTAAGCCGTTTGTTATGTTTGATGATTTTGGTGATTCTGCACTTCTATTCTCATTAAATTTTTATGTAAGCGATAGTTTCTCGGTACTCCGTTTAAAAAGCGAATTACGATATAAAATCGATGCGGAGTTTAGAACAAACAACGTAACCATTCCATTTCCGCAAAGGGATGTGCATATCTTTCAGCCTGCGCCTTTTGAGCATAGTTCAGTTAAAAATTTGGATACTAATGAAAAAACCTAAGGGGTCGGTATTTTTACTGTTGTTCTTTTTTATATTGGTGAATCCTATATTTGGTCAGACGCCAGATGTTTTTAGGGCAGAATATATGATCATGCCCGAAAATGGCGCAGAAGTGGAGACTTCACGTATCAAGCTTGTTGCGAATATTCCAATTCCTGTAAGAAATAAAGAAGACTTTTTGGTGATTGGTGGTGAGTATAACAGATATAATTTTGAAGTTCCAAATGGTGTATTCCCAAACTCCAGCGATATAAAAAAGTTACATATTGTAGATGTTAACTTTGCCTATGTATATAAGTTAACAGAGGAGTGGCGATTGATTGGGGTGATTACCCCAAGATGGGCCTCTAATTTTGTAGCGGAATTGCAACAGGATGACTTTAATATCAATTATACGGCAGGAGCTTATAGGGACAGGAAGAACATTGAAAAACCGTATAAACTAGTGCTGGGAGTCTCCTATAATTCCAGTTCGCCGGTTCAAGTTCCTTTGCCAGTGGTGTACTATGAAAAACGATTTCGTCCTCAATGGGCCTATATTTTGGGAGTTCCTAAATCTGGAATGAAATATTTTACACCAAAAGAACATTTTTTTCAAATGGAATTATTTTTGGATGGTTATTATGTTAATATTCAGAATGATATTTTATTACCTAACAATAATTTGTCTACGGATGTCTCCTATGCGGCATTATTGTTTACTGTAGGATATCAGTATAAAATAACCAAAGACATGTCCGTTTATCTTATAGGTGGTCATTCGCTATTTCAAAATGGGGCTTTAAGGGATATTGATCGAAAAGATATTTTCACACTGAACGATGAAGCGGGATTATATTTTAGAACAGGATTTAGAATTGGAATTTAATAAAGAGTTATGTCAAAGATATTAGTAATTGAAGATGAGGCGGCTATTAGAAGGGTATTGGTTAAGATTTTATCCGAAGAAAACGATGCTTATTCAGTAGAGGAAGCCGAGGATGGATTGAAAGGAATGGAAACCATAAAGAACAATGATTTTGATTTGGTACTTTGTGATATCAAAATGCCCAAGATGGATGGTGTCGAAGTGCTGGAGGCTGCAAGAAAGATAAAACCCGAGATCCCCTTTATAATGATTTCAGGTCACGGTGATTTGGATACGGCGGTGAATACCATGCGATTGGGTGCTTTTGATTATATCTCAAAGCCACCCGATTTGAACCGATTGTTAACGACGGTAAGAAACGCTTTGGATAGAAAAACTTTGGTTGTTGAGAACAAGAACTTGAAAAAGAAGGTCAGCAAGAACTACGATATGATCGGCGAAAGTAAGGAAATAAACACGATCAAGGAGATGATAGAAAAGGTGGCTCCGACAGATGCCCGTGTTCTCATTACCGGATCAAATGGTACAGGTAAAGAGTTGGTAGCACATTGGCTACATGAAAAAAGTATAAGAAGCACAGAACCTTTTATTGAGGTAAACTGTGCGGCTATTCCTTCCGAGTTAATTGAAAGTGAACTTTTCGGTCATGTAAAGGGCGCTTTTACTTCAGCTATAAAGGATAGGGCCGGTAAATTTGAAGCGGCCAACAAGGGAACCATATTCTTGGATGAGATAGGTGATATGAGCCTTTCTGCCCAAGCGAAAGTCCTTAGGGCACTTCAAGAAAGTAAGATTTCACGAGTAGGGACCGATAAGGATATAAAAGTGGACGTTCGTGTTATAGCGGCAACTAACAAGGACCTTAAAAAAGAAATAGAGGAGGGTAAATTCAGGGAAGATCTATACCATAGATTAGCCGTAATTCTTATTCAGGTTCCCAGCTTAAATGAAAGGAGAAACGATATTCCATTGTTGATAGAGCACTTTTCACTAAAAATTACCGAAGAACAGGGAATCGCCTCCAAAACGTTCTCCGACAAAGCGGTAAAACTATTAAAAGCATACGACTGGACAGGGAATATACGAGAACTTAGAAACGTAGTGGAACGACTAATAATTCTAGGAGGTCAGGAGGTCTCTGAAGATGATGTGAAATTATTTGCAACCAAGTAGGAATGGGGCAAACAAATTAAGGTGTATAATTTTCACAATTCCCTATCTTCTTTAAAGCCGCCATTGTAATCTCTTTTGTGCGAAGGTTATAGTATTTTTTTCCTTCGGATAAATCTGCTTTTAGAAGTTGACTTTGACATTCTTCAAAAATTCGTTTGGCAAAAGCCTTGGCGTCTTTACAATTGACGGTTTTTACCACTTTGTCAAGCGAAATCCGATATTTATCCAAGGAAATATCGATTTTTTCATTAAGCGAAAGGGTTACCGGAATTTTTACTGTAGTTGCCCGAGTTTCAATATTATTGGTATTCATGGCCAGTACATCACTTGAATATCTACTCGCATGGGTGTCGTGGGCATCAAGAACGACCATGGTATCGGTCGTAAGCTCCATAGATCTGTTCAAATAATTTTTGGTTCCTTGTAAGGTTGTGGATTTAGAGGCGAGCACAAGCACATTTAGACTTTTGTCCATCGTAGTTTTTGCATAGGTACATCCACACTTATTCAATTGATTTTTCGTTTTTTCCATCGCGTCCAAAGCCTTGTAAGTGAAAAACCTCGTCTGGTTGATGTCGGCGGTAAGCAAGGCTTCATTTATCTGCGATTTTGCAAACCCCATGTTGGAATTCGCATATTCACAGTCTAAACTAGGACGGAAAGATGATAATAAAAGCAAAGCAGTAATGCAGAATAGGTAGGTCGAATTCTTCATTTGTAGGTTTTTAAGGTGTAAAATTTGGGGATTTCACAAAAAATAAATTTAAAAATTTTGGATGATGAAAAATAGTTTATTCGTTGGAATGCCACCCAACTCTGATTAACGGATGAACTACATACCAGTGCATTGAACCATAAAATTGAATTGTTTTAGGTATTGATGGAATTAAAATTTTATATTTCAGAATGAATGAAATGGATATAACAAAGTATAGGGCCAGCGAAAACTTCAAAATTGCTGCAACCGAAACCTACGAAGACTTCGGGGAACCGGATAAGAAATTGAAAAAAAGGTTAAAAGTCATCAGAAGGGAACTGGGAGAATTTCAGGATATTATTTATGCACACGGCAAGTATAGTATTTTGGTGTGCCTTCAAGGCATGGACACTGCTGGCAAGGATAGTTTAATTCGTGAAGTGTTCAAGGATTTCAATGTAAGTGGGGTTGAGGTTCATAGTTTCAAAGTACCTACGGAATTGGAATTAGGGCATAACTATTTATGGAGGCATTATCTAGTTTTACCAGTAAAGGGCAAATTTGGTGTATTTAATAGAACCCACTATGAAAATGTTTTGGTCACTAGGGTGCATCCGGAATATATATTAAATGAACATATTCCCGGGATTCATTCGGTCGATGATATAGACCAAAATTTTTGGAATAAAAGATTTGAACAGATAAATAATTTCGAAAAACATTTAGCTGAAAATGGTACCTTGATTTTTAAATTCTTCTTAAATCTATCCAAAGAAGAACAACGTCAACGCCTTTTGAGACGGCTCGCCATAAAAGAAAAACATTGGAAATTCTCACCTGGCGATTTAAAGGAGCGTAGTTTATGGGATACGTACCAAAAATGTTATGAAGAAGCTATTGCCCGTACCTCTAAAAATCATGCTCCATGGTTTATAATTCCTGCCGATAATAAAAAGGCGGCACGAACTATAGTGGCCACCATACTTTTACAATCGTTAAAAAAATACAAAGATATCAAAGAGCCTATGTTGAGCGATAAAATAATGGCTAATTTAGGCATCTATGAAGAACAATTGCAAGGTGAAAAGTAAGTTGGTATTATTAATAGTACTGGTCTCAACCTATTTAGGTGTTGCCCAAAACACCGATGCGGAACAAATTAAAAAATTGTATGATACGGCATTGACGGAAGGGAAGGGATACGATTGGTTGAATTATCTTTCCAATCAGATCGGAGGTCGACTATCAGGATCCATTCAAGCCCAGCAGGCGGTAGATTATACTAAACTACAATTGGACTCTTTAGGCTTGGACAAGGTATGGTTACAGCCTGTAATGGTTCCTAAATGGGTAAGGGGAACACCAGAATTCGCTTATTTTGAAACAACCCCGGGCAATACGACCAATGTACCCATTTGCGCTCTAGGAGGTTCGGTGGCGACCCCCACAAAGGGAATCAAGGCCAACATCATCGAGGTAAACGGAATTGACGAATTGGCCACTTTAGGAAAGGATAAAATTCAAGGTAAAATTGTGTTTTACAATAGACCCATGGATCCTACAGAAATTAATACGTTCAATGCCTATTCCAATTGTGTAGATCAACGGTATTCTGGCGCAATGGAGGCTTCAAAATTTGGGGCATTGGGAGTAATCGTAAGGTCCATGAACCTCCGTTTGGATGATTTTCCGCATACCGGTTCCATGGGTTACGGGGAGCAACCTGCTGCAGATAGAATACCTGCAGCTGCGATTAGCACTAACGCAGCAGATTTATTGAGCATCTCACTAAAATTAAATCCCGAGATTAACTTTTATTTTAAGCAAAACTGTAATCAGTTTGCAGACGTGGAGTCCCATAATGTCATAGGTGAAATTAAGGGAAGTAGCAGTCCGGATGAGATTATAGTTGTCGGGGGGCATTTAGATTCTTGGGATTTGGGAGATGGAGCCCATGATGACGGTGCAGGATGTGTTCAAAGTATGGAAGTATTGAATCTCTTGAGGAAAACCGGATACAAACCAAAAAGGACCATAAGGGTGGTTTTGTTTATGAACGAAGAAAATGGTTTACGGGGAGGAAATAAATATGCGGAAGTGGCAGCTTCGAATAAAGAGAATCACATATTTGCCTTGGAGAGTGATTCCGGAGGCTTTACCCCACGTGGTTTTACTTTTGACTGTTCCAATAAAGATTTTGAAAAGGTAGTGGGATGGAAAGGTCTTTTTGAACCCTATTTAGTGCATTACTTTCAACAGGGAGGTAGTGGCGCGGATATAGGTCCGTTGAAAAAGGAAGGTATGGTATTGGCGGGATTACGACCAGATTCGCAACGCTACTTTGATTACCATCATGCTGAAAACGATACCTTTGAACATGTAAACAAGCGTGAACTTCAACTAGGTGCAGCCACTATGGCAAGCTTGGTCTATTTGGTGGACAAATATGGGTTTTAATATTTTTCCTAGAATAAGTTTCAAAAAATAAAAGTAGTTGGTCCATCATTCATTCTCTACAAAAAAGCAATGTAATATGCTTTGAATCTCCTGACTATCCAAAAATGGATAATGATCCAAACCACTAAAATTCTTTACCTTTGGCACTCATTAAAAAACAGTACAATGAAAGATGGAATTTACGCTAAGTTCAATACGAACAAAGGCGAAATAGTAGTAAAACTCACACATGGTAAAACACCTGGTACAGTAGGCAACTTTGTTGCTTTGGCCGAAGGTGATATGGATACTAAGGTTAAAGCCAAAGGAGAACCCTTTTACAATGGATTAAAGTTTCATAGGGTTATTCCAGATTTTATGGTACAAGGAGGATGTCCGAAGGGAATGGGAACCGGTGATGCAGGATACAAATTTGAGGATGAGTTTCATCCAGATCTAAAGCATGATACCCCAGGAATACTTTCCATGGCAAATTCAGGTCCCGGATCTAATGGTAGTCAATTTTTCATTACCCATGTTGCTACACCTTGGTTGGATAACAAGCATACCGTTTTTGGTAATGTTGTAACTGGTCAAGATGTGGTAGATGCTATTACCCAAGGTGATAAGATTGAGACTTTGGAAATAATGCGGATCGGAGAGGAAGCTGAGAATTGGGACGCATTAAAAGCATTTAATGATTTCAATGGTTCTGGGGAAGCACGTTTAGCTGCTGATAAGGCAAAACAGAAAGCGGAACTCGATAAGGTGGCCGCAGGTTTCGAATCAACTGAAACAGGACTGCGCTATAAAATGATTCAAAAAGGTAATGGTGCCAAGGCCGAAAAAGGTAAAAAAGTATCCGTTCATTATGAAGGTTCACTTTTGAGTGGACAAGTTTTTGATTCTTCCTACAAACGAAATGCACCTATTGATTTTCAATTAGGAACCGGACAGGTCATACCCGGTTGGGATGAAGGTATTTTACTTTTGCAAGTAGGGGATAAGGCACGTTTTGTTATCCCATCAGATTTGGCTTATGGTAGCGCAGGTGCAGGTGGTGTCATACCACCAAATGCGACCCTCATTTTCGATGTGGAATTGATGAAAGTTGGGTAACATTTAACAAATTATTCGAATGTATTTGAAACACCTTAATGGTTAACATTAGGGTGTTTTTTTATTCGAAATTTCTCGAAGGCAGAGCAGTAATATGCTATCAATGAGTTTACTGATTTTAGCCTTACTTTTTACGGGTTACCATGCTGCTCAAAAGCAATGCGATATTAATAATCAATAATACAAGTAAAACTGTTAAAAATGTGGTCATAAATATATTGATAAGGTTGGGGAACCATTATTTGTTTAATCATAAGATATAAAATCGGGTAAAAGGTTGCGTTCAAGTTGAACAAATATTTTTTTAAAATAAAATAGGTTCAAAAAAAAACCCGAACCAATTGGTTCGGGTTTTATACTATAAAAAAGTTAAATCGTTACCTAGTCAATTACTTTCACATTAACGGCGTTTAATCCTTTTTTACCTTGTTGTAGTTCAAATTCCACAACATCACCTTCTCGAACTTCATCGATTAAGCCAGAAATGTGTACAAAATGATCTTCGTTTGAACCATCTTCAGTGATAAAACCATATCCTTTGGAATCATTGAAGAATTTTACTGTTCCTTTACTCATAATAGAAAAATTAAATATTAATTAAAGGACAAATATAGTATTTTAAAATTAAATATTTAAATATCTTTTAGATTATCTTAAGGTCAACAATTTGTGGTTAATCTCTTGATTATGAACCTGCTTTTGTGATTAGGAAGTTGGGTCTGGAGTCATTCTCAAATATGGTTTTACCTCAGTCACTCCCTTTTTGAACATATCTTTTGCGTCTGAAGTTGAAATTGCTGGGCTTACCACTACATCTTGACCGTGTTCCCAGTTTGCCGGAGTAGCCACTTTATGATACGCCGTAAGCTGTAAAGAATCTATTACTCTCAATAGTTCATAAAAATTTCTACCGGTAGAGGCAGGATACGTCAATGTTAGCTTTACACTTTTATCAGGGGCGATAATAAATACGGAACGCACAGTTAGATTATTATCTGCATTTGGATGTATCATATCGTACAGGTTAGAAACTTTTTTATCCTCGTCGGCAATGATCGGGAAGTTTACAACGGTATTCTGTACTTCATTGATATCTTTGATCCATTCTGCATGTGATGCTGCACCATCAACACTAAGGGCCAGCATTTTTACATTTCTCTTGTCGAACTCAGCTTTAAATTTAGATGCAGTTCCTAACTCGGTGGTACATACCGGGGTAAAATCGGCAGGATGCGAAAATAATATTCCCCAGCTATCCCCTAAGTAATCATATAAATTGATTGTGCCCATTGAACTATCTGCTGTAAAATCGGGCGCTTTGTCCCCTAATCGTATTGTTGCCATGTGTGTTTATCTTTTATAATTTCTATATCCTATAAAATTAGTAGATTACAGAATCATGTTGGAATGTTTTAGGTTAAAAGTCTATTAAAGTTTTTACTTTTACGAAATGGACGATATAGATAAATTGAGATATCCCATTGGTCATTTTAAGTGTCCAGAGGAGATTTCGCGGGAGGATATAAGCACTTGGATCGCTGTATTGGAAAATCTTCCGGAAAAACTAAAAAATTTGGTCAAGAATTTTTCAAACGAGCAACTTGAAACCCCTTATCGGGAAGGCGGATGGACGGTAAGGCAAGTCGTTCACCATATTGCCGATAGCCATCACCATAGTTATACACGTTTCAAATGGGCCTTAACAGAAAATCGACCGCTCATAAAAGCATATAATGAAAAGGATTGGAGTACTATGGCGGATGCAAGTGCGCCAATAGAACTCTCCTTAGATTATATAACTGCCCTACATGCTAAATTGGTCTACTTTCTTAAACGTCTTTCGTCAGAAGATTTTCAAAAAAGTTATATTCATCCTGTTGGGAATATAAATATTTCGGTTGCCGAAAATCTTGGTAAATACGCTTGGCATAGCAACCATCATTTTGCGCACATACAAAATTTGGCCCTAAGAAAAGGCTGGTAAGTCTTCGAGATCACTTTTTAAGGTATCGGACTTAAATTTCCTTTAGAAGTACAAACATTGGTTTTTCTTCTTCGAGGGCATTGGCGAAGGGTATTTGGGTAGTAGCAACGATTTTGAAATCATTACTAATATAAAATGGTAGTGCCGGGCCTTTCTGCATAGCTTCTAGAAACACGGCCTTTTTGGTGAGGTTTTTAGCCTGCTTTATTACAAATTTTAAAGTTTCCTTGCCTATTCCCAATCCGGTAAATTCCTTTTGAATATAAATTTTGTCTAGATAAAGTGCTTCTGACTTGTTGTAATTGGTAATAGCCTTATGCAACGTAATTTTTAAGATACCTGCATAACCACCATTTGTCTGAATGAGATAGAGGTTTGTGTTTTCATCCTGCTCTTCTTTGAGTAAAACTTCTTTTGTAAAACTACTTTGGATGTAGGCAGATGTCTCACCATTAGGCCAAAGGTGACGGTAATGTTGGTTATAGGCCTTTGTACCAATTTCAATGTATTCATCATATAAACTTGGAACAAGTAATTCAAAATGGACACTATTTATCATTATTGAAATCCTAGTTGATTTGGAGGAGTTTTATGATCAGGTCGAACACCTTTTACACTGTTTCTTTCCATTTGATATTACATCCTATACTGGCTTTTTGTATCGAGTCAATACTATTTCCCGACAAAAGGTTGTCCAGGGCATTACGTAAATCTTTACCGTTTAAAGGGAGTCCGTTGCCGGGTCTAGAATCATCCAATTGTCCTCTATAGACTAGTTTTAGCTGTTCATCAAACAAATAAAAATCTGGGGTACAGGCCGCATTATATTCCTTTGCAACTTCTTGGGTTTCGTCATATAAATAAGGAAAAGGATATTTTTCCGCTTTTGCCTTTATTTTCATCAAATGAGGTGCATCTTGAGGATATTTTTCTACGTCGTTACTAGATATGGCAACAAAGCCAACGCCTTTTCCTTGGTACGCTTCCGCTATCCTTGTAATTTCAGGATTTACATGGATTACAAACGGACAGTGATTGCAAATGAACATGATCACCGTTCCTTTTTCTCCTTTTAAAGCGTGAAGGTTCAACGTTTTTTCAGCTACAGTATCCAACAAACTGAATTCTGGTGCCACTGTTCCTAAAGCTAACATGTTACTTTCTGTCCTTGACATAAATTTTGATTTTTGATTTTACTAAGTTAAGAAATTAAAAGCCCTTGCATTTTGTTCATACAATAGTTAAATTCAATTCGACTATAAAATTCAAGTGTATGAAGAATTCATATATAACATTGTCCGAAGCTATTAAGGCTTTGCAAAAAGAAGGATATACCGAAGATTTTAATCTATGCGATGCTGGTGTAGAAAATAAAAGTAAGAAAAGCATCCATGGTACAACTGAGTTGCATGTATTAAAATATTATCGGTTTGAAGGAATGAGCAACCCTGATGATAATACTATATTGTATGTAATCGAAACTACAACGGGCGAAAAAGGTTTACTAGTGGATGCGTGTGTAATGTATGCAGGCAATGTTTCCTTTGATTTAATTGAAAAGCTTAAAACTGTTTAATGGTAGAGCTTATTTCTTGGGCTGATTTTGGCAAAATAGATATCAGGACCGGTACGATCGTGCAAGTTTTCGACTTTCCGGAAGCGCGAAATCCCGCATATCAGATCTATATAGATTTTGGTAACGAATTAGGCATTAGAAAAACTTCGGCCCAGATAACAAAAAAGTACAAAAAAGAAGAGCTTATTGGTCAACAAATTATTGCTGTGGTCAATTTTCCAAAAAAACAAATCGCCAATTTCATGAGCGATTGTCTTATATTGGGCGTAATGGCTGATCAAGGTGTTATTCTGGTTCAGCCACTTGTTGGAGTGCCTAACGGATCAAAAATCTCATAATTGGTTGACTGAAAATATTTTAGATAACGTCCACATTAATTTTGATAGCGGTTCTTTGTGGGTAATGAACCTAATGCTGGGTTTGGTGATGTTTGGCGTGGCTCTGGAAATTTCGCCGTACGATTTCAAACCCCTATGGAGAAAGCCAAAGTCATTGATTATTGGCCTGTGTAGCCAATTTATTCTGCTTCCGGCACTTACGTATTTGCTGGTTGTTTTAATAGAGCCCTTGCCTAGTATTGCATTAGGCATGTTTATGGTTGCTGCCTGTCCGGGGGGTTCTATATCCAATTTCATATCTTATCTTGCAAAGGCCAATATAGCATTGTCGGTAAGTCTTACGGCAGTTGCGACATTACTGGCAATTATCATGACCCCGTTTAATTTTCATTTATGGTCTATGCTATACCCGCCAAGTTCAAATTTAATTTTAGAAATTTCAATTGCTCCAGGGGAAATGGTTAAATTGGTATCCATGCTGTTGGGTCTTCCTTTACTTTTGGGTATGTATGTCAATTACCAGAAACCGGTCTTAGCGTTTAGAATAGCAAAATCCCTCAAAATCGTTTCCCTGTTATTCTTCATTGGCTTAATTGGTATTGCATTGTATACTAATCGCATCATCTTTATGGATTACATTTTATACGTATTTTGGATTGTATTGATTCATAATCTTATCGCTTTTTCAACAGGATTCAGTATCGCAAGAATATTTAGATTGCCCGAAGAGAATATAAGATCGATTACCATTGAAACTGGAATTCAAAATTCTGGTTTAGGCCTATTGCTCATCTTTACCTTTTATGAAGGGTTAGGCGGTATGGCTCTATTGGTAGCATTTTGGGGAATTTGGCATATTATTTCGGGGCTATTGGTAGCTTTTTTGTGGAGTCATAAACCTATTTCCAAAGAAACTTTAGTTTGAACGGATTGGTGTATACGGCAGTAAAATTTGTGGTAAAGACGGGGCTCTTTTCCTATTACGAACGGCTAAAAGTAGTTGGGCTGGAACATATACCGAAAGATAAACCTGTGCTGTTTTTGCCAAATCATCAAAGTGCCTTGATGGATGTTCTTTTAATTGCAACAGACTGTGGGCGAAAACCTTATTTTCTTACCCGGGCAGATGTATTCTCGACTTCCTTTTTGAATCGCATATTCGCCTATTTTAGAATGTTGCCAATTTACAGGATGCGGGATGGACGGGAAACCTTGTCGAAAAATAGTTTGATTTTCGATCAATGTGCCGAAATATTGAGTAAAGGAGACGCCTTAGTCATTTTTCCTGAAGCCAATCATAATCTTAAACGTAGGTTCAGACCTTTGAGTAAAGGCTTTACCAGAATCATTATAAGGAGTTTTGAGAAGTACCCCGATTTGGATATTCAATTGGTGCCAGTGGGTTTAAACTACAAAAATGCAGCTCATTTTCCGGATTCCGTAGCTGTTATTTATGGGAAACCCATTTCTGCTAGAAGTCTATATGATCCAGAAGATTTGAATGCCTCCAGTTTAGCCATTACAAATAAGATTTCAACAAATTTAAAAAGGCTTACGACCCATATTCCGGAGCAATTGGACTATGATTCGGCGGTAAATACCCTTGAAAGTAACAAGGTGGATTTGCTTAATCCAAAGCTGACCAATAAGAAGCTTAAATGTTTTGCCAAAGACAAAATACCTGGTCCGGAAAACCCTTCGACAGAAAAGAAAAATAGGTCTTTTCTTTTAATATTATTTGTATTATTGAATTTTCCAATAGTTATATTTTGGCGGGTATTCTTAAAACCTAAGGTGCCGGAAATTGAATTTATGGCAACTTATAGATTTGCAATTGGTTTGATTTTATTTCCGATCTATGTACTTGTTCTTTTTATCTCAATTATATTTTTTGTGAATACCAGTAGTGCCCTTTTATGTATCATATCATTGCTTTTAATCAACTTAATTTTGGTTAAATCCGGATGGATTTAAGCCACGAATGCTTATTACTAGGGAATTTTTTACTCGACACGAACACTTAACTTGCAAAATCAATTCGAAAAAATATTACTAAAGAATTGAATAGTTCCTTAGGAATAGATTTACATGTGATCGCCAAAGAAAATAGCGTTCATTAGCAGTTTGTTGGTTCCATACCAAAAAGCCCTGAAGTTGGTGTTGTCCGTAAAGGCGATTACTTTTCCACTTCCCAGACTTTGGACTTGAAAAGGCACCGAATTTTTGATTAATTCTAGATTCTCCTCAGAAATGTAACCGCTCAATAAAGGGTCATTGGTATAGGTAATCGGATTGTTATAACTGTCGGTATCCGGTTTAATATACACATTTGTATTTCTAAAAAGGGCCAAATTATCGTTCTTATAGCCAAAATTAATAGGATGGGAACGGTCTAACTTTGTTTCGAAAATGGCACCACCGGTAACCTGGGCACCTCTAAAATCTTGCTTTTGGTGAAAGGCGATGTTTTTGGCAACCAAGGTATCGGTTTTAAACTCTAAATCCATAAATTCATTAAAATCGAACCATTTGGCCACATCTTTATACCCGATCAAGGTACCGCCATCTTTAACCCAATCCTTCAGCTTTTCCATGCTATTTTTGTCAATGGCATTACCGTAAAAACTTGGAAGAATAATATCCGTATAGGAATGTAGGTCGACCCTGTTCAGGTAACTTAAGTCCAGTTTGGTAAGTCGCATGGCGTATCGTGTGTCAAACAGATGCCAAATTTCACCCGCATCATAAGACCGAACACCATCACCAACGATAATGGCGACCTTTTGTTTTTTTACCGCTTCAAAATCTCGGCTACCTAAATCTATTCCCTTGGTTAAACCTGTGCCCACAGCAGTAATGTTCAACATACTTTCTGACGCTACCGTCTTTAAAAATGTAAATAGTTCGGATGCCTTCAAGTCTTGGTTTTGCACAGGGACCATGATAGTACCGTAGTCATAGGTTTGTCCTTCTAAAGTAAACGGTTTTTTGGCAACCTTAGCCCTCAATCCTTTCTGCAAAATAGCGTTTAACGCTTTTGGCGTATAATATTCGTTCCATTCGAACAAATAGGCATAATCGGTCTGTCCGCTAATCGTACCTTCAATTGGTTCCAAATCTTTTATTTCGTTTCCTGCATTGCCCAATGTGCTCAATTCGGTATAATCTACATTAAATGCCAAAGGAAAGGTCCATGCAGAAATGTCATAGAAAAGACTGTCGGTAAACGTAGTTCGTTTTTCGAACATCGCCTTGATCAACCTAGGGTTTTTCTGATCCATGGGGACAACGTAACTATTCTTTTTATTATATGATTTACCTGATATAGTGGCATCCTCCTTTAATTTATGGACATTAATTTGATGTCTTTTTAATATTTCTGCCAAATGCCAGGCCTTCGCCCCATCTTTTGCATCACCAAATACGATGGCCTTGGTTTTGGTTTTTGAAGCTTCTGTTTTTAAATCCTGATAAAAATTTCGTTGATATTCCAATATTTTTTCCCGCATATTTTTGGCGGCCTCAATGGTGGATAGGGCTGTCGTAAATTGGTTTCTGATGGTGAACGGAAAGGTCAACAATCCATTTTCACTTTCTTGTATATGACCTCTTGAACTAGCCTGTTCAAATAGAATACCTATTCCGCCATTGACATCGGGAAAGGTGGAGCCTTTACCATAATAGTAGTCGTCATAGCCCTCTTCGGAATAATAGAGTGATCCGATGTTATCAAGGGCCTTTGCATGATACGTGCCAATTTCAGCGGTAAGTTCTTGATTTATTTGTGGTGTCAAGGGGTGTACCCGTGTAGGTTCACCCGGTTGAAAGAAAAAGGTAGCGTTCGTGCCCATTTCATGATGATCGGTAAGGATGTTGGGCAACCATTCGTGGAAGGTTTTTATTCTGGCCCTACTTTCGGGTAGTTGTACGGGGAGCCAATCCCGGTTCATATCGAACCAATAATGATTGGTTCTGCCTCCTGGCCATACTTCATGGTATTCACGTTCATTATTATCGGCCACCAAGTTGATGCTTCTGTTAGTATTTGCCCAATATGCAAAGCGTTGAAGACCATCTGGATTAAAAGCGGGATCCATTAAAATGACCATATTGTTCAGTAGTTCTTCAATTTCAGGTCCTTGTGCTGCGGCTAAATAATAAGCATAGGCCAAACCGGCATTTGCACCACTTGGTTCATTACCGTGAATGGAAAAACCTTGGTATACTACAATGGGCATTTCGGAAATGTCGGAGTTATTCCCATCTTCCGTTAGAGAGATATGATTTTTTCTAATTTCTTCAATGTTTTGTTGATTTTTAGGAGAGGTCACCGTAAGTAATAAAAGGGGTCTCCCTTCAAAGGTTTCTCCACGGTTCTCAATGGTAATTCGGTCACTGGCCTTTGCCAATGCCTGCATATACATCATCAGCTTGTCATGGGTAACATGCCATTCTCCTACCTCATGGCCAATAATATCTGCAGGTTTGGGGATGCTTTGATCATAGCTTATGTCTTGAGGTAAATAATAATCCAAGGTCAATGAATCTTGAGCAACGGATTTAAAACAAATCGTAATCAAAGCAATAAGGATAATTCTTTTCATAATATTTTTTAAGTGTTTTCATAAGCTACCTCGGGAAAAGTCCACGAGGTATCGAATTGGATATTTTTAATTACCGAGCCAATTCTCGGAACATTTGATAACACAGTATTGGTAAAAATAAAAAACGACCCTCAAAAAAAAGGATCGTTGTCATATTTTTAATTTATTGTTTAGATGTCATCAAAGCTCACATCGGTAAAGCTTGAGGTTCCCGTTGAAGATTTCTCTGTTTCTGGTTCAGATTCTGAGTCGTCTTTTTTGAAATCCTTTTGATGTCTTTCAGATATTACCTCAGTACCTTTTTCATTGATGATAAAATCCATCATTTCTTCAACGTTTTCCCTAAAGGCATCGAAGTCTTCTTTATAGAGATATATTTTATGTTTTTTATAATGGAATGATCCATCATCATGCGTAAATTTTTTACTTTCCGTTATGGTAAGGTAATAATCGCCCGCCTTGGTGCTTCGTACATCAAAAAAATAAGTCCTTCTGCCTGCGCGTAAAACTTTGGAGTGAATTTCTTCCTGGTCTGATAAATCTCTTTCGCTCATTTCTTATGTTTAGTGTAGTAATTCTATCAAAAATGGAAAAAAAAACCCTATCCGACAACAATTTTCTAATTTTCTTTCTCTGAAAGCTGATTATGATATAGTTCTTTGTAGTAGCCCTCCTTGGCATTTAATTCAACATGGGTTCCTTCTTGAATAAGTCTCCCAGCTTCTAAAACAAGAATTTTATCTGCATTCTTTGCCGAAGAAACCCTATGGCTAACAATAAGGGTAGTTCTATTTTCAGATGCTTTTTTCAAGTTATTGAGAATCTCTTCTTCCGTTTCGGTGTCCACTGCAGAAAGACAATCATCGAACAGATATATTTTAGGGTTTTTGATCAATGCCCTTGCTATGGATACGCGTTGCTTTTGTCCACCACTTAAGGTGATGCCTCTTTCTCCCAAAACCGTATCGTACTTTTTGGAAAAGCCCATTATATTTTCATGCACTACGGCATCTTTTGCAATTTCAATTATTTCTTGCGCTGATGCATCTTGCTTACCAAACTTGATATTGTTCCTTATACTGTCTGAAAATAGGAAAGCATCTTGTGGTACTGCCCCTATGGATTCCCTTAAATTGGTAAGATCGATTGCCTTAATGGGTTCGTCGTCTATTAATATTTCACCTGATGTAGTATCGTATAGTCGGGCAATCAAATCAAGAATGGTCGATTTTCCAGACCCTGTTTTTCCTAAAATCGCTGTAGTTTGCCCTTTATTGATTGTAAATGATAAATCGGTCAGCGCGGTGATTTCGGTATCCTCATAGGTAAATCCCACATTTCTGAATTCTATTTTTCCTTCAACCTTAAGGTCATTTGTAGGATTATTTTTAAGGTCGGGTTCTTCGTTCAAGAATTCATTGATCCGTTCTTGGCTCGCCGCTGCCCTTTGTACGATGGATGTAAGCCAGCCAACAATTGCAACTGGCCAGGTCAACATATTGACATATAGTATGAATTCTGCAATAAGCCCTACGCTAATTTCACCAGCTAAATACTGCTTGCCACCGATATAGATAACCAATATATTACTGATACCGATCAATAAGATCATGAGCGGGAAGAACCAGGCATTGACTTTTGCAAGGCTAACGCTTTTATCTTTTCCTTCTTTAGCAAGAATTACCAATTCTTGATTGGTTTGAGGCTCTATCGCATAAGCTTTGATTACTGAAACGCCAGAAAAGACCTCTTGAGTAAAGGTGGACAGCGTGGATAAATATTGTTGCACAATGGTGCTTCTTTTGTGTATTATCTTACTGATCTGATAAATTAAGACCGATAGAATAGGCAAGGGCAGTAAGGTATAGGCAGCCAATGTGGGGGCCTTTATGAACATAAGCGGTATCAAGCAGGCAAACAACGTCAACGTTTGAATACCATACATAATTGCGGGACCTGCATACAAGCGCACTTGGTTCACATCTTCACTTATCCTGTTCATTAAATCACCGGTTCTATTTTTTTTGTAGAAGTTGAGACTTAATATTTGATAGTGGTCGAAAATTTCATTTTTAAGATCATATTCGATATACCTAGAAACATTAATGATGGTCTGCCGCATCAAAAAAGTGAAAAAGCCCGATAATAATGCTGCTCCTACTATAATTAGGATATAGTCCATCAAGAGTTCTTGAGCTTCCGACTTGGCAATCTCGGTGTCAAGAAATCGTTCCACAATTGAAATCGATTTATTGACGTAAGTGGGCATAACCAATTGAAAAAGTCTGGCTATTATCGTTATAATGATTCCCAGAAAAAGTTTAAGCCAATATTTCTTGAAGTATTTATTAAGGTGCTTAAGTTCTTTCATCGATTGGTAAAAAAAGGGGATTGCGTATTCTTTTATCAAAGATAGTTTTTTGACCTAAAACCATATGTTATAAATTACCTAAGATAAATGCAATTGCTATTGTGACCCTTTAAATAGATACTTACCTTTGCGCCTTGAATTAATCATTTCATTAAAAAAAGTTCTTTAAAATGCTTACAAGAAGGCATATTAGGGTAAAGGTAATGCAAAGCATTTACGCCCTAATTCAATCCAAGGATGATTCCTTGCAAAAACAAGAGAAGTTTTTAAAAGTAAGCATAGAGAACACTTATACGCTTTACTTGGTGTGGCTTGGCCTTTTTGTAGAAATACAGAAAAGGGCCGCTGATCAAATCACGTTATCCGCTAATAAATATATTAACGACACCAAGAAGGATTTCCCCAATCCAAAAAAGTTCATTCAGAATAGATTGTTGCTGCAAATAGCTGAAAACAAAAAACTGGAACAAGAAATTTCGAATAGAAAATTGGATAATTGGTACCTAAATGAGGAGTACGTAAAACTTATCTACAAAGCTATTTTAGAAAGCGAAATTTATGTAACGTATATGTCTGAAGCCAGTAATGATTATGCTTCGGACAAGGAATTAATTTTGAACTTGTTCAAAACCATCATAGCACCCAACGAAAAGATATATGACTATTTTGAAGATGATAAATTAACTTGGGTAGACGATATTCCCATTGTGAACACCTTTTTGTTGAAACATATCAAAAAAGCGAAAGAGACCCAGCATGAATCTTATTTTTTGCCAAGTTTACTCAAAGATGATGACGATATGAAGTTTGCAATGCAACTTCTTTCAAAAACATTGTTAAAAGACACTGCCTTAGAAAAGGAGATAGAGGGCAAAACCCCAAATTGGGACAAAGATCGTATTGCAGAGGTGGATAGTATCCTATTGAAAATGGCTATTTGTGAATTATTGCATTTTCCGTCGATTCCTGAAAAAGTGACCATTAACGAGTACTTAGAGATAGCCAAGGAGTATTCAACACCAAAAAGCAGCATATTTATTAATGGTATTTTGGATAAGCTTACTAAAGAATATAAAGCAGAGGGAAAGCTTAATAAGATAGGTAGGGGGTTGTTATAAAAAATTTTTCTAATTTTGCATCATAATTATAAATAAAAAAATATGAAAAAAATAGTTTTAGTTGTTGGTCTTGTATCAATGGTTGCCTTTACTTCTTGTAAAGAAAATGCATCGAGTAAAATTAAAACGGACAACGTTGCAGAAGCTGCGGTAAGGGATGAAGCTGCCAAGGCTGTTCCGGTAATGTCATTTGAGAAGGCTGAGCATGATTTCGGAACTATTGAGCAAGGTACCCCGCAAGAAACAGCTTTCAAATTCACGAATACAGGTAATGCTCCATTGATTATTACAGATGCCAAAAGTAGCTGTGGTTGTACAGTGCCTAATCCACCAAAAGATCCGATCGCTCCTGGAGAATCTAGCGAGTTAATGGTGAAATTCAATGGTTCTGGTCAAAATCAGGTAACCAAAACTATTACGGTTACGGCCAATACCGAAAAAGGTTCCGAGATTTTGAGAATCAAAGCTTTTGTCAATCCAAAAGGTGCAGCTCCATTAGGACCTGTGAAATAACTTTAAATTAAATACATACCAAAAATGGGTGATATCGGGCAGTTTCTTCCAATGATCTTAATTTTTGTGGTCGCTTATTTTTTTATGATCAGACCGCAAATGAAAAGACAAAAGGATGAAAAGAAATTTTCGGCAGAGTTGAAACGTGGTGATAAGGTAATCACCAAAAGTGGTCTGCACGGAAAGGTTGTGGAATTAAACGACAAGGATTTTTCTTGCGTTCTGGAAACCATGGCAGGAAAATTGAAGTTTGACAGATCCGCTATATCCTTAGAAATGAGCAAAAAGTTAAGTGCTCCGGAAAAATAAAGTAAGATTTAGTTATTGAAAAGCGCCGATGGAAACATCGGCGCTTTTTTTGTATAAAATTGGTGCATTTAGAGAAGTGGTTTAAACTTTTTTCTTGTATTTCTTTTTGAATTTTTTCAGTGCTATTGCAATGAACACAAAATAGTAGGACCGTTTACAACTTTCTATAGTGGTATCGAGCCTGTTGAGCAATGAACGAAAGCTGTACATCCATGCATTGGTGCGTGCTACGGCATATATCTCGTCATAAAGTTGCTTGTCGAAATATTCGTCCCTGTCGATATTGCCATTTTGCTTTTTGAGACATATAAGGGTTGTTTTGGAGTTATTTATGTCTCGCAACACAAACCTGCCCGTATCCTATGATTAAAACCCTTTCTTTCGATCCAAAAAAAGTTTAAATCACTTCGCTATGTAAAATTGCCGCTGCCAAACGCTCTATTATTTTACAAAATCAAATTGCTAGAGCAATCTATTTTAAACACAATTTCCAACCGCATTACCAGCACCAAAAAAAAGCGAGTTTTAGATGTTTAAGATATGCTAACTTTAGTTAGCATATCGGTACAGATTTTATGTAAAAGGAAATCTCATGGAAAAGGAACATGATTTTGATTTGAAACTCATGATTCTGCACTATAGAAGGTACTCAAATAAAAAATTCCTTATTGAAAGACTTATTTATATCTAAAATTTATTTCTAGTAACATAGAAAAACATTAGAAATCACACGAATAATTTGCCACTGACACCCGCCCGAATCTGCCGTTCGGTTCGGGCGGAAAAAAAGCCCAGCTTTTAGATTCTTATTTAAATTGCTAGTCTTTCTCCAATAACGTACTATTCTATCTGAAATACATATAGCTAAAATAGAGAAACTTGTGATATATGTAAGTTATTTCTTACTCTATGTAGTACATTTCGTATTAAAAAAACTTACCTTAGTAGCTTAACTAAAACCCCTACTTATAATGACGACAATGAAATTTTTAAAACAAATTCAAATATTAGCTATGATACCTCTTTTTTTGGTAGTCGGGTGCGACAATGACGTTGAATCTACGGTTTTGTTTCCAGCGGTGGTTTCTTCCAATCCTGCAGAAAATGATGTAAATGTGGCAATCAGCTCTTCTATTGAAATTACCTTCAATAAGGAAATGGATGTTTCGACGATTAATACAAAAACGTTTTCTTTATTGGAAGGAACTACTGAAATAGTAGGTACAGTGGCTTATCTTAATGAAACGGCTACTTTTAGTCCAATTAGCAACCTGGAAACAAGTACTTTATATACAGCTACATTAGCTAGTGGAGCTAAAGACCTGGGTGGTATTCCAATGGCAGGTGATTATATCTTTAATTTTACCACTGGAGTGGTTGTCGATGTTATTGCGCCAACGGTTGTTTCAACTGATCCACTTGATGATGCTGTTGAAGTGGCTCGTAACAAAGTGATAGCTATCACTTTTAGTGAGGAAATGAGCTCAGCATCATTGACGTCTGCGTCCTTTGTATTGTTTCAAGGAACAAACCCTGTTCCCGGTTCAATTGAATACGCTGATAAAACAGCGCGTTTTATTCCTGATAATATTTTAGATGCGAGTTCGAGTTATACCGCTACCGTTACTACCGATGTGAAAGATTTGGCGGGTAATGCAATTGCAATTGCTAAAGCATGGACGTTTACGACAGGTGCACAAACTGGTTTGTCTGTAGTAAATCTAGGAGCATCAGCAAACTATGTTATTTTAGCTAAAACAGCCATT
This sequence comes from Flavobacteriales bacterium, assembly GCA_038256135.1. Classification (GTDB taxonomy): domain Bacteria; phylum Bacteroidota; class Bacteroidia; order Flavobacteriales; family Flavobacteriaceae; genus Maribacter. The sequence continues at coordinate 37,121 of JBBSKR010000005.1, forward strand.
AATAACTCCCCTACATCAGCGATAACAGGTGATATGGGTCTTAGTCCGGCTGCTACTACTTTTATCACAGGTTTTGGATTAACAGATGCTACTGGCTATGCAACTTCACCTCAAGTAACTGGTAAGGTATATGCGGCTGATATGGCACCTCCTACCAACACTAATCTTACTACGGCCGTTGAAAACATGATTGCCGCGTATAATGACGCTGCTGGTCGTCCAACTCCCGATTTCTCAGAGTTAGGAACTGGAAACATTGGAGGAATGACCTTGGAAGCAGGTCTTTACAAATGGACGAATACAGTAACCATGCCTACTGATGTGACTATATCAGGTAGTGCAGATGATGTCTGGATTTTCCAGATAGCCGGTGATATGACAATGAGTTCTGCTGTCAACATAACGTTGACTGGTGGAGCACAAGCCAAAAATATTTTCTGGCAAGTAGCCGGTGAAGTAGTTTTAGGAACAACCTCACATTTTGAAGGAGTAATCTTATCTATGACGGGGATAACAATGCAAACAGGAGCAACAATGAATGGACGATTACTAGCACAGACTGCTGTTATTCTTGATGCGAATGATGTTACAAAACCATAATTACCCAGAATGTAATTAATTGTCTTAAAAAGACCATCCTGCAATTTGCAGGATGGTCTTTTATTTTATCGAGCTTCCAACTAGTGCAGGGGTCTTGTCATAAGAAATATTGAGGGAAGCACAGGCACAACGAGACTATAGATCTTCCAGGTTTCGCATACGTTTATTCTTAAGTTGTTTGTAAAAGGTGGGAGTCAGTCCAGTGATTTTTTTGAATTGATTGGACAAATGAGCCGGACTGCTATAATGTAGCTTATAAGATATCTCAGCTAGGTTCAGTTCATCATAAATGAGCAGTTCTTTGATACGTTCTATTTTATGAATGATTATAAATTGCTGTATAGTAATGCCTCGGACTTCCGAAAATGTATTGGCTAAATAGGTGTAATCATAGCCCAATTTTTCACTGATATAATTAGAGTAGTTCACCTTAGGCAGTTCATCAGTATGATGTATCATCTCTGTAATCACATTCTTTATACTTTCAATCAGGATGCTTTTTTTATCGTCTAGTAATTCTAAACCGAAATCCTGTAAATTTTTCTTCAGCTGCAGTCGTTGTTCAGTGGTTATATCCTCTAAAATTTCAATCATACCTAGCTCTACCATAACATAATCAAGCCCAAGCTTATGAAGCTCTTCTTTTACGATCATCGTGCACCGCAAACTAATCATATATTTAATGTATAGTTTTATGCTCATTTCTTACATTATTTCTAGCCAATTTAATCGGTTTATTTATCGAGGATAATGGCTGAAAGTTACTAATTCAGATGTTATAGTCCAAAGCCAAACTATTAATCCCGCCCTTTAACCGAAGCTATATAAATACAACAGAAGGACATTATAATTTATTTTTTAGATATCGTCATTTAACATTATGTAGCGTTGCTTTATAACCTTATAAATTGAAGTGCTTTAAACTTTTTTTTCTTTTTTAATTTTTTCAGTACTGTTACAATGAAGGCCAAATAGTTGAACCCTTTCCAGCCTTCTATAGTGGTATCGAACCTGTTGAGCAATGAACAAAAGCTGTCCATCCATGCATTGGTGCGTTCCACGGCATAGCTCTCGTCATAAAGTTGCTTGTCGAAATATTCGTCCCTGTTGGTATAGATATTTCGCTTGTTTAAACATATGTTCGCATTGATCTCCTTTTTACCGCACGATTTTCGGAAGTCCTTTGAACCGATTCCGGCATCGGCGTTCAGGAAAAGCCCTTCCACTGTGATATCCATGTTCCCGAGAGGCACCACTTCCGGTAATGGTGGTAGACCGATTGCCAAATGAGGGACACCCCTGAAAAGTGGCCTTTAAGGTCAACTGGTTCCATTGAGCCCCCGTTTTGAGCTTAGGTAAGATTGCACTGACGATTTCGGAGATCGAAACATTCGGTGTAAAACATCTCTTTGTTTTCGGAATAAATGGCACAATTTCCATTTCTATCATATCTTTGTCAAGGATACTGTGCATAAAGGGTTGTGTTTGGAGTTATTTATGTTTCTCAACACAAACTTGCCCGTCCGGCAGGCGCGTATCCACAACCCTTTCTTTGGATCTAAAAAAGTTTAAACAACTTCAGAATCAACAAAAGTCAATATGATGCAAAATAGAAGGAATTTTATCAGAAAAGGAACTGCAGGGTTATTAATGACAGGAGCTTCATTTATGTTTCCTATGGAGTTGTTGTCGATGATGCGTAAAAAAGTAGGCGCTAATGATACAATCAACGTAGGATTGATAGGATGCAAAGGAATGGGTTTTTCCGATCTATCTTCTTTTCTCAAAATGAGTGAAATAAATGTCATTGCACTATGTGATGTTGATGCGAATGTTTTAAAAGCAAGAACTGCCGATTTGGAAAAGGCAGGAATCAAAAAGCCGAAATGGTATGGTGATTATAGAAAACTATTGGAAAATAAGGATATTGATATAGTTATTATCGGTACCCCTGATCACTGGCACTGTTTGCAATTATCGGATGCATTGCAAGCAGGTATGGATGTTTACTGTGAAAAACCGATTGCCAACTCCGTAGAGGAAGCCAACATCATGTTAGATTTTGTCAATTCTAGGGATAAAATGGTGCAGATCGGACAATGGCAACGTAGCCAACCTCATTTTGTGGATGCCATAAAATATGTCCATTCCGGGGAGCTTGGTGAAATTAGATTGGCTAAAGCTTGGGCTTATCAAGGTTGGATGAAACCGGTTCCTATTATTCCAAATGCTGAAGCGCCTAATGGTGTTGATTATAAAATGTGGTTGGGGCCGGCACCGGATAGGCCCTTCAATGCCAATAGGTTTCATTTTAATTTTAGATGGTTTTGGGATTATGCAGGAGGATTGATGACCGATTGGGGGGTGCATTTAATGGATTATGCCCTTTATGGTATGAAGGCCGAAACCCCAAAATCCGTTATGGCGTTGGGGGGTAAATTTGCCTATCCTGACGATGCCTCCGAAACTCCCGATACCTTGCAGACTGTTTATGAATATGATGGTTTTTCAATACTTTGGGAGCATGCCACTGGTATTGATGGTGGTAATTACGGACGAAACCACGGCATCGCTTTTATTGGCAACAATGGTACCCTTGTTTTAGACCGTCAAGGTTGGGAAGTGATTCCTGAAGTGGAATTTCAAGGCTGGGGCCAAAAAGGAATTCCTAAAATGCAGGCTTTCTCCTATGACAATGGTGGTTTAAGTGGTTTGGATCTACATACGAAAAACTTCGTCGACGCTGTAAAGAGTAGGGATGCGTCTGCATTAAATGCACCTATTAAGGTTGGGTATGACGCTGCCTTGGTTTCCCACATGGGCAATGTGGCCTTTAAATCAGGAAATAGGATTTACTGGGACGAAAATTCTGGAAAATTCAAGAACGAAGAGGCCAACCAGTATCTAAAAGCAAATTATCAAAATGGATGGAAGCTGCCTATGTTGTAAAGTAATTAAAAAATAGATTTTGATATGGTACTATTTATATAGGCTTTGGTATTCAACGAACATCAATTTTGCCTTTTTCCTTGTATTGCAATGCGGTTAGCTCACAAATTCTTACGATGACCTCTACAGCCTTCTGCATACTTTCTACCGGTACATATTCGTATTTGCCATGAAAATTATGTCCTCCGGCAAAAATATTGGGACAAGGTAAACCCATAAAACTTAATTGTGAACCATCTGTACCGCCTCTAATAGGTTTTATCAACGGCGTTATGCCAACATCCTCCATAGCTTTTTTGGCGATTTCAACGATATGATATTCGGGCTCAACCTTTTCCTTCATATTGAAATACTGGTCCTTAATTTCTAGGCTAATACAGTCGTTGTATTTGCCATTGAATTTGTTCACCAATGCTTTTAATAGCTCTTTGCGTTCTTCAAAATGTCTTATATCGTGGTCACGTATAATCATATCGATAGCTGCATTTTCGATTTCACCCTGTAGCTTTTGAACATGAAAAAATCCTTCCCTACCTTCTGTTTCTTCTGGGACTTCGTGTTTTGGTAATTCAGAAATAATCTTATTTGCTATTAAAATAGCATTGACCATTTTTCCTTTGGCATACCCGGGATGTACACTTTTGCCTTTGACCTTTATTTTGGCGCTGGCTGCATTAAAATTTTCATATTCCAACTCACCAATTTGACTGCCGTCCATGGTATAAGCCCACTGGGCACCAAATTTGTCAACATCAAATTTATGGGCACCACGACCAATTTCCTCATCTGGGGTAAATCCAATTTTGATGGTCCCATGTTTTATTTCTGGGTGATTCACCAAATATTCCATGGCGGTAACTATTTCAGTAATTCCAGCTTTATCGTCCGCGCCCAATAAGGTGGTTCCATCAGTGACAATTAGGGTTTGTCCTACATATTGTAAAAGATCATCGAAATAGGAGGGTGAAAGAACAATATTTTTTTCTTGGTTTAATAGGATGTCCTTACCATCATAATTTTCAATAACCTGCGGTTTCACATTGGTCCCCGAGAAATCTGGAGAGGTATCGAAGTGTGAAACAAATCCTATAACCGGTACGTCATGGCTGACATTGGAAGGCAAGGTCGCCATAATATAGGCGTTTTCATCAATGGAAACATCCTTTAGCCCAATGGAATGGAGTTCTTCTACCAATTTGTTGGCCAAATCCCATTGTTTTTTAGTGCTGGGAGTAGATTCTGATGTTGGGTCACTTTGTGTGTCAATGGTCACATAGCTTATAAAACGGTCAATGATATGCTGCATAGGAAAGCGTTTTAATCAAAAATAGGCTTATAAATTGTAATTTAGCAAACGTAGGATTCTATAATTGTTCCGATGAAGAAATTTAGATTTTTAGTGTTGCTTACCTTGATTGGATTAACGAATAACGTAAGTGCGCAAGCAGATTGCATACTCGGTGTTGGGGTCACAAACGATACCATTATTTTCGATGTTTTTCAACTCAATTCGATGCAACGTGAAAGATTGGTCAATTTTAGTGCAGAATTAAAATTTCGAAACGAGCTGCTGGCCAATGAGTTGGAGAACGTAAAAAACCGCCACCCACAAAGTAATGTAACCGAATTAAGCCAATTGGCTGAAAAATACAAGAGTACAATCGATAGTATGGCTAGGGTACAGACTTTGATCGATAAAAGAATGCTTGCTCTTTTTAATCCAAAACAATATGAATTATACCGTTCACTCTGTAAAGAAGTATCACGCTCCCCTTTGATCGTAATGCCAACCCTGTATTCGGACAGTTTGAATACTAAAAACAGATAATTTTTCCACACCTTTTATCAGTAACAGTTTGTACTTTTGCGTCATCTAAAATATAGTAATGTACAGTCTTTTAATTAGACCCATTTTGTTTCTTTTTGATCCTGAAAGAGTGCATTATTGGAGTTTTTCCAGTATTAAATTTTTCTCAAGTTTGGGACTTTCAGGTCTTTTCAGAGCATTGTATCTTGTTGAGGATAAACGGTTGGAGCGAGAATTCTTTGGTCTCAAATTCAAAAATCCGGTAGGCCTTGCCGCTGGATTCGATAAAAATGCGGTGCTCTACAATGAACTTTCAGATTTTGGGTTTGGTTTCATAGAAATAGGCACCCTAACCCCTAAGCCCCAGAATGGAAATCCTAAAAAAAGATTGTTTCGGTTAAAAGATGATCAGGCCATAATCAACCGAATGGGGTTTAATAATAAAGGGGTATTCGATGCCGTCGAAAATTTGAAAAGACATCATAAAGTCCTTATCGGTGGCAATATTGGCAAGAACAAGAACACCCCTAATAATGAAGCAATAAAGGATTATTTAATTTGTTTCGACGCCCTTTTCGACCACGTTGATTATTTTGTTGTCAATGTAAGTTCACCCAATACCCCGGGATTACGTGAATTACAGGATAAAGAACCCTTGATGGCATTGCTCAAAGAGCTACAATTGGAAAACTCAAAATATAGTCAAAGAAAAAATACGAATCGTAAGCCTATACTGCTTAAAATAGCACCTGATTTAACCGAAAATCAGCTATTGGATATCATAGAAATTATTGATACCACAAAAATTGATGGTGTAATAGCCACAAATACAACTATTTCAAGGGAGAATCTACAATCTCATGTCCTGTTGGTAGAAGAAGCTGGGGGTCTGAGTGGAAAACCTTTAAAAGATAAAAGTACCGAGGTCATTCGCTTTTTGGCGGAGAAGAGCAAAAAGTCATTTCCTATCATTGGGGTAGGAGGCATCCATTCTGCAGCTGATGCACTGGAGAAATTAGAGGCAGGTGCCGATTTAATTCAACTTTGGACAGGTTTTGTTTACGAAGGGCCGGGATTGGTGAAAAAAATTAATGAGGCGATACTCGCAAGTAAAAAGTAGTGATTACAAAGCAAAGAGAATTAAGTAATAAAGTTCATTAGGTTGTGCAAATAAAAGCATATTCGCATTCCTATTTCGAGGATCGTTTGATTTTAGCATCGATTTTCAAGCCGAAGGCTTTGCGAGGAGCGTTTCAACGACGAAGTAATCTGTTGAAAACCGTGTGCCCAAAGGTTCTCTCCCAAAACTTCGGGACGCTCGAACTGACAGAAAATTTTTAATTTTACCATCAACCATCAACCATCAACCATCAACCATCAACCATCAACCA